>QNDZ01000114.1 GCA_003646055.1 bacterium | reverse complement strand
ACTTATATACGACGGAACCTGCAAGAAGTTTGCAATTTTAAACAACTGCTCCTTGTTGTACATGTTAAGATTTTGTTTCAGTACATAAAAGTCCCTTTTTAATCTCACAAAAATACCTTTCTTTACATAACGCGAGGCAAAAACCCTTGCAGAGTCCTCTTTTATACCAAGTATATCTGCAAGTTCTGAGACACTGAAGAACAGTTTATTTTCAAGTTTGTCAAGCAACATTTCAATTTTCATAAGCACAGAAAGTTAACAGTTTTGTTAATTATATGTTCTTAGTAAAATAAGTCAAGCCCTTTCAATAAAAAAGGGGTGGCTTATGCCACCCCTTTAATCTAATCACAATGATTAAACATTAAAGACCGAGTATCTCATCAATCTGTGCAAGGAGCCACTTCATATCATCAAGGGTCAGATCACCCATATGGGCAATCCTGAACGTCTTCTCCTTCAGGTCTCCGTATCCATTTGATATGGTTGCACCCCTCTTTGCAAGTTCCTCATTGAGACCTGCGACACTTATTCCCCTTGTGTTCTCAACCGTTGTAAGTGTGTAGGAGAGATACTTCTCCTCAGGGAACAGTTTGAAGTTCTTCCTTGCCCATTCCCTCACGTATTTTGCCATCTCTATGTGTCTGTTGAACCTGTTATCAAGACCTTCCTTGAAAATCCTGTCCATCTGAACATTCAGGGCATAGATGTGGGATATACTTGGTGTTGTTGGTGTCTGATGCCTCTTGTCCCAGTACTTCTTGAATGTGAGGAAGTCAAAGTAATAACCCCTGTTCTCCACCTCCTCTGCCCTTTTCAGGGCCTTTTCACTCACAACACCGATTGCAAGACCGGGTGGAAGGGCAATTGCCTTCTGTGTGCTTGTCACAAGCACATCTATCCCGAGTTTATCCACCTCAATCTTTATTCCACCAGCAGAGGACACCGCATCAACACACCAGACAACATCTGGATATTTCCTGATTACATCAGCCATCTCCTCAAGATTGTGCATCACACCTGTTGAGGTCTCATTGTGGGTAACAAACACTGTGTCAAACTCACCTGTTTTCAGTTTCTTATCAATCTCCTCAGGTAGAATTGCCTTACCAAAGGGAACCTCAATAACATCAATCTCTTTGCCATTTGCCTTTGAGATTTGAGCCCATCTCTTGCTGAATGCACCGCAGATTGTATGGAGTGCCTTTTTCTTCACCACATTCCTTGATGCAGCCTCCATAAGCCCTGTTCCAGATGATGTGGAAAGGATAATGAAGTTTTCAGTATAAAAGAGTTTCTGTATCTTTGGGACAACCTCCTCCATGAGTGCAGCAAATTCCTTTGACCTGTGTCCCATCATGGGCACGGACATAGCATTGAGAATCTCATCCATTACCTCTGTTGGTCCTGGTATGAACAGTTTTTTATGCATCCAGCCTCCTTTGTTTTTTAAGTTCCTCCCTTAATTCAGAGTAAAGAGGGAAGGCATCTGTGAGTTCCTTAACCTCTCCCCTGACCTCTTCATAAACCTTTTCATCATCAATGTTTGTAAGTACTTTGTCTATCAACCTTACAATCCTCTTCATCTCATCCTCTTTCATTCCCCTTGTTGTGAGTGCTGGTGTTCCAACCCTTATTCCACTGGCAATAAAGGGTTTCTCCTTATCAAATGGTATTGTGTTCTTATTCACGGTTATATTTGCCCTATCAAGTGCCTCCTCAGCCTGCTTTCCTGTGATGCCTTTGCTCTTCACATCTACAAGGAGAAGGTGTGTATCTGTTCCACCAGCAACCAGTCTCCATCCAAGTGATTTAAACTCCTCTTCCATTGCCTTTGCATTCTTTACAATCTGTGTTTGATACTCCTTGAATTCATCTGTCATTGCCTCCTTGAATGCCACTGCCTTTGCAGCAATGATGTGCATATGAGGACCGCCCTGGAGACCGGGGAAAACTGCCTTATCAATAGCCTTTGCGTGCTCCTCCTTACACAGGATTATTGCACCCCTTGGTCCTTTCAATGTCTTGTGTGTGGTTGTGGTAACTGCATCAGCAAGTGGAACCGGGTTTGGATGGAGACCTGCAACAACAAGCCCTGCAATGTGTGCAATATCAGCAACAAAATATGCACCTATCTCATCTGCAATCTCTCTGAATTTATCCCAGTGGAGTGTCCTTGGATATGCACTGGCACCTGTCATTATGAGTTTGGGTTTATGCTCCTTGGCAAGTTCCCTCAGGGCATCATAATTTATGGTCTCTGTATCCGGGTCAACAGTGTACTGGAATGCATCATAGAGTTTGCCTGTTATACTCACCTTGTATCCATGTGAGAGATGACCACCGTGAGAAAGTGCAAGTCCAAAGATTTTATCACCAGGCTTGAGGAAGGCAGTGTAAACAGCAAGGTTGGCAGGAACACCTGAAAGTGGCTGGACATTTGCATGCTCAGCATTGAATAGTTTCTTTGCCCTTTCTATTGCAAGGGATTCTGCAACATCAACCCATTCACAACCTCCATAATACCTCTTCCCTGGATAACCCTCTGCATACTTATTGGTCATCACAGAGCCCATTGCCTCAAGCACAGCATGAGAAACAAAGTTTTCTGAGGCTATGAGTTCAAGTTTGGAATTCTGCCTCTCTGCCTCTTTGAGTATGGCCTCACCTATCTCAGGGTCTATATCCCATACATGTTTCATATTACCTCCTGTACTTTTTCATGTTCTCTGTTCCCATCACATATCCCTCAAGTGCCTTTATCACCCAGTCTGCACCACTTAAAAGATAGATGTCTGCATCAACACTATTCACAACAGATTCACTCATAGTCTTCCCTATCAACACATCCAGTTTCCCTGTGTCCCCGATCCTTTTTACCTCCTCCTCATGAAGGGCGCCATCTTCAATGGTGTAAATCTTTACATGCCCTGCATTCTCAGCACCCATGAGTTTATATCCAAGTGCATCACACAGAAGCCCTATCTTCATTACTTAAGCATCAGGCCAAGTGGCACAAAAACAGCATAACCAAGAACAAGTAGTATAGGAGCAAGGGTAATTGACCCCATTGCCAGCGTTATGTAACCAACAACGATGGAGAGAATGCCTGCTCCAAGAAAGGCATAATTCTTGGTTCCCAGTGAAACCTGCTCTATCTCCTCTTCCCTCTTCTTCTTTTTCTTCCCCATATTCCCTCCTATCTTATTCTTTCAAACTTTCCACCACTAATAATGTAAAGTGGAACATTCTGTATATCGTTTTCAAGGTACACTGAACCAGCAATAAGTGAATTTGCCACATCCTCTGGGCTCTTACCCTTTATCATGGCTTCAATCACTTTAACAGCATCCCTGCCGAGTGCAGCAAGCCTTTTACTTTCATCAACCTGTTTTTCATTCCTATCCCTGTAAAGGAGTCCTGCAAACACAACCCCCTCAAAGTATGCAGCACCTATCTCCTTTATCATCTTTTCAGAATTCCATCCATCGCCACCAAGTATCTGCATCTTCACAGAGAAGTACTTGAGTTGTGGAACAAGGGAGAGCAGGTCATCTGAACTTCCTGGAATGAACACCATGTCTGCACCACTTTTATTTATAGCCCTGAGCATGCTCCTGAAATTCTTCTCACCAGGAATATACATGCCTTCATACACAATCTTTCCACCATTCTTTGTGAAGTACTCCTTGAATGCCTTTGTTGGTCTCTTCCCATAGTCATTTGCAGGATAAAGAAGTGCTGCCTTGCGGAAACCCAGTGTATTCAGAGCATACTCAGCAATGGCATAACCTTCAAGAATCAGTGCCTTATTCAGGGTTAATGCATATGGACCAAAAGAGTCAACCAGTGCAGATGTTGCAGTGGGGCTCACCATGGGTGTTGAATTTATATTGCACATGACAGATGCTATGACTGAGTTGTTTGATAGAAGTGGCCCAATCACACCGCTGTATCCCTTTTCCACAACCTTCTTTATAATTTTGTATGTGAGGGTTGGACTTCCTTTGTTATCAAAATAGATGTAATAAACATCAGGACTCCTGTTCTCCTCTATGCTGTTTCGTATAATGTCAGCAACATCAGCAAGTGAACCTGAAAAGGGCAGAACAACAGCAACCCTGTATTTTTTTCCGCTTTCAAGGAATTTTCTAACCTTCACTGTAAGGGGATGTTTGGGATACATGGAGGAAAGTTTCCTGAATGCACCCAGACCTTTTCTCTCGTCTCCCTCTTTAAGGTAGTTGTTCCCCATTATATAAAGTGCTTCAGGTTTAAGGGTTTCTGGAATCCTCTTAAACTCCCTGTCAAGAATGGAGGGAGAAATCTTCTGCATGAATAGAATGAAGGTGCTTCTATCCCCGTACCCAAGTTTATAGGCATTGGAGTAATAGACCAGAGCACTTCTCATTCTATTAAGTTTCTCATTAACAGAACCAAGATAATAATAAGACTTACCAATAAGGGCTTTATCCTTTGTACTGATAATAACCTGTTTGAAGGTAGAATCGGCTTTAATCCATTCTCCTGCAGAGTAGAATTTAAGAGCGGTTGAGAAAAGGGTTTCAGGCTCCACGCCAGGTGGCTTCACCTCAGGCCTCTTGATACAGCCTGACAGAACTATAACAAGAAAAAGGACACTGGCTCTTTTCATAGTGTGATTTTACTTAATCCCCCCTCAATGTCAACCCTTGAAGAGAAGGAAAATCTGTTTAACTCACTTAAATCCTATTTAATTACTCTGATATCTTTTCCAAGAAGGTCATCTGGATTTTCACCAATTTTGATTTTGACTATAAAATACAAGGCATAAGCTTTTTTCCCTTTTTCCATTGATTGGTTCAATAAACTGTCTATGTTCTCAGGTACCTCCAAGAGAATATTTTGTATTCTACGGACAAGGTTATCAGATTGCTCCCGAGGTATATTTATGAAGATATCCGCCCCTTCAACTAAAAGTTTATTAAGTTCATTTATATCTTGATTTATTATTGCATAATAATATCTTTTGTCCCAAGAATATATTTTTTTGTAAGTATCAATTATAACATTCGCTGAAGCCTTAGAAATAATGCCGCTTTGTTGTATATTAACCATATCTCTTTTAAAACTACTTATCAGGTGCTTTAAGGTACTCAAATATTTATATGCGAGTTTATAATTCCCCATATCAATTGCATCGTGGAAGTTCTGTTCATTCTTTTCAAGCAAATGAATTTCTTTGTAAACCTGTCCTGCAAAGATTTTCTTTTTAATATCTGAATATGCAGAATCTACAAATATTTTGTAAGCATATATATAGTCTCTGAAAACACCTATAATTTGTTCAGCAGTACCTTGGTCTTTGTATAGAATGAATAAAGAATCCAGGCTTTGCTTTATCTCACCAAGACTCTTTTTCATAATACCTACTTTCTCTTTTCTTTTTTTATTAAATGTAACCATGATTTCAAGCCATTTTTCCCCATCGTCTGTGAGATTCTCCAATGTCTTACTGTAGGTATTGAAAAGTTCCTCATCTTCTCTTTTCATTTTTATAACAACAACCAATTTATTGTTCAAAATTCTTTCCACTTGGTGAAGGGATTCTGCTATTGTTTTAATATCACCTTCTAACTCTATATCAACTTTTGATTTT
>QNDZ01000113.1 GCA_003646055.1 bacterium | reverse complement strand
GTAAAACTCACCTCCAGGCCCTAAAGTGTATAGAAAGAATCCTCTCAAGGCTTCTATATAAACTTCTATGGAAGTTGGAAATACAAACTGATTAACCCTTGACAAAGTGCATAGAATGTTCCCGGATAATTATGTTGACAACATGTAATCTATTCTCTATAGTTTTACTATGAAGAAACTTGGTGATGTTCTCAAGGAGTACAGGATTAAGAAGGGACTGAGCCAGGGAGAACTTGCTAATCTTCTTGGCATCTCCCCTTCTTATTTATCTTTAATTGAGCAGGGAAAGAGAAGGTTCAGGTTTAATATGATTATGGAAATCAAGGAGAGGAATAGAAGGATTTATGATGAACTCTTCACACTGATAAAAAAGGAACTCTTCAGCAAAAAACTCACAGGGGTCTCTTCATGGGAGATTGATGAAATAATCAAAATACTTGAAAAGGATTCAGGATTAAAGGTTCTTCGCAGCAGTTTAAGCCCAAGTTTCAGAACCCGGTACAACAGGGCAATATCCATAAAGGGAAAGGTCTATCCTGAAATGGAAAGGTTTATTGCCTTCACAGAATTTTACTCAGAACTTGAGGAGGTTTACTACGAAAGAATTCATCCCCCATACCTCACAGTACCCACCCATATTATTAATCTTTATGAAACAGATAAAAGGAAGGCAACAGAGTTTATGGCAACATTTGTGAGGAAGATGCTCAATCTGGGTGAAAGCCCTATAAGCAACCTTGAAGCAATACTTGAAGCCAATGGAATAAAGGTCTTCTCATTCCCCATAGAAAAGAACCGTTTCTCCGGATGTGTGATTCACAGCACAGATATAGGACCTGCCATCCTTTACAACTGGAACGATACCCCAGCAAGAAAACCATTCACCCTTGCCCATGAACTGGGTCACCTTGTCCTTTCAACAGGTGAGGATATGACAGTTGACAGGAAAATATCCGATGGGAGCACAGAGCACAAGGAGATACAGGAAAGCATGGTGAACGACTTTGCATCTGCCTTTCTCATGCCTGAAACCACTTACAGGTATTACTGGTACAACATTGTTGGAACCATACCAACAAGGATGCACATAAACATATTGAAGGACATATTCAATGTGAGTTACTCTGCTGCACTCTACAGGGCAGTCCAGATAGACCTGATAAACTTTGATACCTACCACCACCTAAAACTGAAAAGAACAGGCAGATTTTACAGGCAGGGTGATTTTAATCTGAAAGAAGCGCTGCCCCAGAGGTTTGTGTATCTGCTTCTCAGGGCACTTGCAGATGGAAAATACACAAAAGAAGAGGTGAAAAAAAGGCTCAGGCTCACAAAAAGAGAACTTGAAAGGATTATCTCTTCTGAATAATACCTATGTTCAGGTATGGAATTACTGGCAATCTGACAAAAAAGTCTATTCCTGGATAAAGAAAACCTGCTGTTAAAAACAGCCTCTCTCCCTTTTTAAAGCCCAGATGGAACATTACTCCGTAATCTGTGTTGTATCCTACCTCGTAAAGGAATCCCTTATACTGGTTTCCATAAACAATCCCTATATTTCTGTAATTTGAGGAGTTTGAAAACTTCAATCCCACAAGACCTACTTTTGACCTGTAAACAAGATTGAGTGACAGGATAAACAAATCTGTATCAAGTTCATCAAATCCAAGCAATGACCTGTAAACACTGGAACCTGAAAACGAGATTACACCAAGCCCACCCTGAAACTGGCCATATCTGTAGTTGATATAGAAATTGGGGAAAAGAAAAAGGTCTGAAAGGGGATTTGTCCCGACAATCACGTTTCTGCAATTGACCTCTATTCTTTGCATGGAAAAAATATTGTGGTTCTCATTGAAATGAAGGGTTATGAGTTCCTGCGAAAGAATAATAAAAATCAAAAACATCAGAAGACCATCCTTTCAAGCCCCTTTAAGGGTGATGTCTCCATCTTGCCCTTCACCTCCACTGAAAATGTGATGGAGAGTTTGTCTGTGGATGAAAACCCGCTCATCCCCACTGTGGAGGTATTCTTCACAATACCCCATACCCTCCCATTCTCAATTCCCTGTCTGAGTGCCTGTGATGACCTCCTTACCTCAATTGTATCACCTGGTTGTATCTTCCCACTGAATATAACATCAGCAGAATCCAGATACGAAGGTTTGTTTGAAAACTCCTCAAGTGGTGTCTTATACTCATAATAAATTGTATCCTCTCCACACTCAGTGAGACCAGTAGAACTTATCATTAACTCAAAATCCATTTCAGAGGCTGTTGAATTTATCAGTGTTAGATTCACAAATGCATAATCCACATGGATATCCTCAGGAAGTGCATCAAAACAGGCACACCCTTCACCATAGAAGGAGAATTCAGTGGAAACAGATGGTATCCCGTATCCTGTTATTCCTATGTTATACGATATACTATCAGATGTAATACCAAAATTAACAGAACAACCCGTTATGAGAAAAACTGCCAGTGCAAAGATTAACCTTTTCATAGTTTAATAATAACATAGATTGGACTCAAATCAATACTGTAATGTAAACAAAAACATCTTGAAAAATTTCAAATCTTCTTTAATATAAAATTATAAATGGAAAAATTGGTGGTGGCTGTAACCGACCAGTACATTTCTGAATTTTTAAGAAAGACCCTGGAAGATGAGTTTAAATTGATTTTTGCAACCTCCGGGGAAGGGGCTTATAAGTGCATTCTTCTTGAAAAGCCCTCAGCAGTTATAACAGATGTTGTTCTACCTGGTGAGATTGACGGGTTTAAACTCTTCCAGATATTGAAAAGTAACGAAGAGACTTCAAGTATACCTGTGATTTTCATTACACCCTATATGGTGAAGGAGAAGGTCTTTTCAATGGGAGGAAAGTACTTCGTAAGCCTCCCAAATCTAAAATCCGACTTCCAGGCACATATCAAGAAAATGATTGAAAAGAGCCTGAAAGAGGCATTAAACTTTGGATGAAGGTTTCTTTTGATATACTGAAAGAATTTGCAAGGAGGCTGGGGCCTGTCTCCAGTATAGATGAAATATGTCATATTCTCGTTTTTCTCCTAAAAAAACACATTAAACCCCAGATTATTGCCCTCTTCATAACAGAGGAAAAAAAGAGGTACTTTTATCTCAAGTGCGGGGATGGCCTGAAATATCTTCCAGAGGATGAGCAAATGGCGGTTGGTTCACTCCCCTGGGAATGGTTGAAGCAGAAAGGGGTGATTGATAACCTTCCACGTGGCACGGTTCTCTCAATACCACTCATCCATGCCACAGGGCTTGAAGGGCTTCTGTGTCTTGGGTTCAGAAAAAAGGTTTCACCTGAAATCCATGACCTGCTTGAGGTTATATGCTTCCATACAGCAGGCCTTGTTTCACAGATAAAGGCACTTGAAACAATAAGTGAACTGAGGAAGAGGGAAAGCAGGGAATACTCTGAATTTGTGGAAAGGATAAACCTTCTTTCAGAAAATGCCCCACTTGGAATATTTATCATGGAGGAAAGGAAACCTGTTTATGTAAATCCTGCTGTGGTAAAAATCTTTGGTTATACACAGGAAGAACTGAAGCAACTGAACTTTCCAATAGATTTGATAGAGGAGGCTGATAAAAAAACACTTCTTGACGCACTGCAGACACCATCCCCATTTGAATGTAAATGTGTAGCAAGGTCAAGAACAAAGAGTGGAGAAATCAAATTCATAAGGCTCTGGGCAAGGGGGATTATCCAGTCAGGAAAGGAATACCTCCTTGGAACAATCTCAGATATTACACCCCTCAGGGAAACAAAGATGAAACTCAAGGGGATGGAGGAACTCTTCTCAAGTTTCATTGAGACAATCCCTGACATTGTGCTTGTATTCAAAGAGGATGGTGAGATTCTATATGCAAATCAGGCAATCCAGAAGGTGCTCGGATGGAAACCTGAAGAACTTTTAGGGAGAAACATCTATACCCATTCAAGAAAAAGCCAGAATTTTGATGTTGCAAGGGCAATAAAGGAGTGGAGAAAAACTGAGGATAACAAAGAGGGAACTGTTTTTAATATCATCACAAGGGATGGTGAGGAGAAATTCATTGAGTTTAGGCTCATCTCACATAAGGATGCAACAGGGCAGAGTTATTACACTGCTATTGGAAGGGATTTAACCGATGAAATCAAATCAAAGTACACATTAAGGGATGTCTCAAGCAGGTTTGATGAACTTTTGAAGTTTCAGGAACTTCTGTTTGAACTTGCCCCTGTTGGAATTGTTGTTTTGAATGCAAAACTTGAATGTACAAAAATCAACAGGCGTGCAGTGGAAATATCAGGGTATGAGCCTGATGAAATACTTGGTAAAAAGCCACTTGAATTTATTATTGAAAAGGATAAACAGAAAAAACTTGCAGAGTGGTTCAAGAATCTGGAAATGGGAAGTGCAAAAGAGATTGACATAGAGATATACAATAAATCTGGGGAGCAGAAAATTTTGAGATTAATTGGTAAAAAAATAGTGACAGAGAGTAAAGAGCATGCCATACTCCTTATGGTGAGGGATATCACTGATGAGAAAAGGATGCAGGAGAATATCCTCCAGATGCAGAAACTGGAATCCATATCCACATTCACCGCAGGAATTGCTCATGATATCAACAATACACTCACCGCTATAATGGGTTCTACTGGTCTGCTCTACAATTATGTGTCTGAGGATGGCATGGAATATATCAGGGCTATTGAGGATGCAGTGAAGACCTCATCAGAGATGATCCGTCAGCTGCTCTCCTTCACAAAACAAAGGGTTGGGGAACCAGTGGTGTTTGATGTGAATGAATTAATAAAAGAGACGATGTCAATGGTCAAAAGAATGATACCCGAGGATGTGAAGTGCACCACAATCCTCAATCCCAAACCATTGCTCCTGTATGCGGACAAAACCCAACTCCAGGAGATACTTATCAACCTTGTTAGCAATGCGATTGATGCCATGCCAAATGGCGGTAAACTCACCATCAACTCAAAACTTATTGAAGACTATGTTATTATACAGGTTATTGATACAGGGATTGGTATGGATGAGCAAACGAAAAAGCGGATATTTGACCCATTCTTCACCACCAAGGAGAAGGGGACAGGGCTTGGCCTTTCTGTTGTTTATGGGCTTGTTGGTGAAAATAACGGAACAATTGAGGTTGATAGTGCCCCTGGTGAGGGCACAACATTCACAATAAAATTCCCTCTCTACCATGGAGAGGCTTCAAAAAGCAGGTCAGAGGAAAAGGTAGAAATCCCTACAGGTAATGAGGACATACTCCTGATAGAGGATGAGGATATTGTGCGCAGGACAGTGGCAAAATACCTGAGGAATCTGGGGTACAATGTAATAACAGGCTCCACTGTCCATGATGCAAAGGAGATACTTTTATCTAGCAAAACATTCCATCTTATTGTATCAGACATTGTACTACCTGATGGGAATGCAATGGAGATATTCAAATTCATGGAGAGCAATAAGATTCAGAAGACCCCCATCCTTTTCATCTCTGGATACACAGATGATATGCTGGTGAAAAGAGGGGTTAAGTCTGGTGACTTTCATTTTTTGCAAAAACCATTCCAGCCTTCAACACTGGCTGAAAAAATAAGGGAAATTCTGAAT
>QNDZ01000112.1 GCA_003646055.1 bacterium | reverse complement strand
TTCTGCATCTCCACACCGTTGTTTATATAACCCTGATAAAAATCACCAATCAGTGTGCTGTTCATTTTAAGAACTGTTCTGGAACATGCAATATTGATTGATAATGGTGCTGTGAATCTTTCAACCATTCTTTCAAAGGGGTTCATAAATGTATAAATATTGTGGATGGTTGATATTACAGGTATATTCAATATACTCCCTGCAATTCTTCCAAGCCAGTTTGCCTTTATAAGGTGGGTATGAATCAGGTCTGGCTCCAATCTTTTCAGCAGAGTAAGAAGTCTTGGAAAAACCCTGAAGTCAAAGGTATTTGTTCCACCGAGGGGATATACTTTAACCCCTACTTTCTCCAATTTATTTTTAAGAATCCCGACACCTTTAAGCCCAATAACTGAAAATCTATATTCTTTTATGTTTGAAACAAGGTCAAAAATCAGCCTTTCAGCACCACCAAATCCGAAGCCCACTGTGATTATACAGATGTGTTTCTTCATTGTTTTTTGCTTCTCAACAAATTGAAGTAATACCAAGAAAAGAGAAGAAAGTCAAAAAATAGCAGTAATGAGCCAGCAATAAATCCCATGTTCACCTTTCTGAGAATGGGGAAAATGAAAAAGGCAAGAGCCTGTGCCTCAACATCTATGGGATACCTGAAGTACTCACCAGGACTTTTCTTTTCCCTTATCCTGTCAATAAATTTCCAGGGTAGGAAGTACAGAAAACCCAGAAAGAGGAAAAGCATGCCCGTAATAATATTGAATGTGCCGAAGGCAAGCCCTGTTACCATGAAGAAAAATCTGAATCTGTCCAGCATAAAATCAATATAGCCCCAGTAATCAGAGGTTTTTTTCTTCAGCCTTGCAACAGCACCGTCTGCACAATCAAGGAAGAATGATAACTGAAAAAGAAATGCACCTGAGACAAACCTGCAATTAAGGAACTCCCAGGCACCATAAACACCTGAAAAGAAGGATGAAAGGGTTAAGATCCATGCAGGAAGGGGAGTGAACCTCATATAGACATATAGAAAGGGTCTTAACAATGGAAGTACAGTAGCAACTGCCCACCAGGACTTCGGCCTCATCAGGGAGGCCTCTATTTCCTTGAAATCAGGATATTTCAAGTCTGACATATATCTTGCCCCAAATCCTGTGTGCAGCAGCAAAATCAAATGCCTCTGTAAGTTCTTTTGCCGATTTAATCCTGAAAACTCTATTGATAATCACCCTCTTCAGAAGCCTCTGCATCTCAGGCTCCCTCATGTATTCAAGTATGATGGGGTATTCAAACCTTGAACTTCTGCTTATTCCAATTAATCTCAATCCTTTTTCAAGAATATCCCTTGTATTCACAGGGACAAACAACTCAGAGACTCCAAAAAGGTATATCCATGCACCAGGCTCTGCTACATCTATAATGGTGTTTATTGCCTCTTCTGAATAAATACCACCCACGCATTCAAAAAGATTTCCAAATCTCAGATTGGAAGGGATTGCCCTTTTTCTTATGTTTATGGTGTGGGCAAAGTCCTCAAATTTTTTCAATTTCTCGTCATCAGTTCCAACAACATAAAGATTATTTCTCTTAATGGATTTGGTAAACCTCAAAACAACCGCTACTATGTATCCTACAGGTCCGTCCCCAAACACTGCAATCTTCTCATCCTTATCAAGTAGTTTGAGTTTTTTTGCACCTGTGTATGCAACCGTGGAGAGTTCTGATAGAACTGCAATCTCATCAGGGACATCATCCGGTATCTGGATAAGGCATGGGTCTGGATGCTGGATTGTGCTCTGGGTCAGGCCATCGTATCCACTGGAGAGGAAGTGGATATTTTCACAGTGGTTTTCACCAATCTCACCATGCCTGCAAGCCCTGCAACACTTTTCAGGGGAGGGAAACTTCTCAGGTGAGTGTATATATCCTGGTATGCTTGGAACAATCACCACCCTTGTATCCTTTTTTAATGACTCTGATTCAACAACACGACCAATGCCCTCATGGAGAAGTGCCATGGGCAGTTTCTTCTTCAGGGCCTCAGGTCTTCTCTTTCCTGTGTAGTACCTCATGTCAGCGGCACATATGCTTCCAAGTGTTGGTTTGACATAAGACCAGCCCTTCTTCTTTTTATAAACCTGGGTCTGTTCTTCAAATTTGTAGGGTTTTACAAGCCTTATTATCTTTGACCTCATTTTTTCTCCTGAAGATATCTATAAAGACACTCTGCAAGCACAAGGTCTGTTTTTGTGGTTATCTTCATATTCTCTGGAGAACCCTCAACAAGTTTAACATCAAGCCCATATCTTATAAGGAGCCCTGCATCATCAGTGGCCTGGAAATCTTCCTCTCTTGCCTTTCTATGAGCATACCTGATAATTCCATACCTGAATGTCTGGGGGGTCTGGCCGTATCTCAATGTGCTTCTGTCTGGAATCCTGTGGATAAATCCCTTGAACCTTGTCCCATCCTGGACAATGGTATCGGTTGCTGGTATAACAACATCTGCACCACCATAATCCAGTGCTCCTTCAATTGAGCGTGTGATTATCTCCTCTGTAACGAAGGGTCTTACTGCATCGTGTATCACCACAATATCCTCATCCCTCAACATGGGTTCAAGGTATTCTATTGCCTTATAACTGGATTCCTGCCTTGTTCTGCCTCCAGGTATTATATCGTGAACCTTTTTTATTCCATACTTTTCAATCTCCTCTTTTGCCTTTTCTGTCCATTCCCTTGGCATAACAAGGATGATCTTTTTTATCAAGGGATGGTTTTCAAACTTCTCAAGTGTATGTATAAAAACAGGTTTTCCAGCAATGGTTAAGAATTGTTTTGGCATACCTTCACCAACCCTTTCACCAATTCCACCAGCAAGAACAACCCCATAGATTTTTACATCCCTTTTCTGGGATATTGAAAGCCTCTTGTGTTTTCTTTTCATTGTGTGTGCTATTTTAAGCATAAACCTCCACAATCTCAGTCCACCTGTCAATCCAATAAGTATGCTGCCAAGGATCAAAAATACCTTTATGCTGTAAATATTGAAGACGGCAAGGATAGGCCCAAAGAAGAATACAAGCGCATCACTTTCAATATCACCAGGAAAGACTGCATAATGCCGTTCAACCATAAAGTCTATGTATTTGTTAAGGAAACCAGGCTTAGGGCTTTTGACCTTTGTATTGATAACACTCTTCCCTGTTCTCTTTGCCCATCCTGCCGATACCCTGTTGAATGTGTATGTATAGTAAAAATTGACCATGTTCAGGAATGTGTAAATGAATGCCAGTATGATTATGGTTGTTTCCCTTGTTAGATGATAATAACCGAATGTGAGTGCAATCAGATTTATGAACATCCTCCACCTGTCAAGAACATGGTCAAGCACATCACCGTATATATTCCCTATCCTCTTCAGCCTTGCCACAGTTCCATCTACACAGTCAAAGAGATAAGAGAGTTCAAAAAACACTGCACCCAGGATAAAGAAAAACTTTGTGTGAAGAGAGAAGAAGACTGCACTGAGTATCCCAAGCCCGAAGGAGAAGAGGGTTATCTGGTTTGGGGTGATTTTTGTCCTGTTTGCAATATACCTTGAAATTGGTCTTACAAAGGGCAGAATCGCAACAATAGCCCACCAGGATTTTGGCTTCATCAAAGCATTCTCAACATCCTCATAGGTGAACTTCTCCTGAGTTTCGTTCATATCTTTTCCTCCTTCTTTTTTTCAAGAAATTCGTTGTACCTTTTCACAGCCTCCTCTGGTCTCCCCTCAAACACAATCTTGCCCTTGTTAAGAAAGATGGTTCTGTCTGTGTGCTCAAGTATCTGCTTCATGTTGTGGGAAACCAGGATTATTCCAATCCCGCTCTTTTTCAACTCCTCTATCTTCTTATAGCACTTCTTTTTGAAGGCAGCATCACCCACAGCAAGCACCTCATCAACAAGCAATATATCAGGTTCTGTATGAATGGCAACAGAGAAACCAAGCCTTACTTTCATACCCGATGAGTATTTTTTTACAGGGAGGTCAATATAATCCTGAAGCCCTGAAAACTCTATTATTTTATCAAGTTTTTCCCGTATCTCCTTCCTCTTCATTCCCAGAATGATTCCATAGAGGAATATATTCTCAATCCCGGTAAGGTCAGGATGAAGTCCAGCACCCACTTCAATCAGGTATGCGGTTTTTCCATGAACATTTACCTCTCCTGAAGTGGGGAGTGTTATCCTTGAAATGATTTTCAGTATGGTGCTTTTTCCAGCGCCATTTGGTCCGATTATTCCCAGTGCCTCTCCCTTTTTGAGTGTAAGGGAGATTCCCTTTAATGCCCATATCCCCTTTTTCCTCACCCTCTGGGGATTGAAAAGGTCGAGGAGTGTTCCACCCACAGTGAAGTAGTGCTGATACTGTTTTTTAACATCTTTTAGTTCAACAAGATAATCATAGGATGTCATTGAATATCCTCTCTGCCTTTTTGAATATCCAGTAGCATATTTCAAGAAGAACATAGGATATGCCCAGGGATATAAGCACATATTTCCATTGGGGGGATGTTCCCTCAAGAATTGCCCGTCTATATCCATCTATAAGTGGTGCCATTGGATTCAAAAAATAAAAATTCTTCAGGTGTGCTGGAACCTTTTCAGCAGGGTAGAGTATGGGATTCATAAACATCCAGAGATATAGAAGGAGAGACATTCCATATTTTATATCCCTGAAAAAGACATTAAGACCGGATGCAAAAAGGGCAAGTGCAGTCATCAACATTATCTGGATGAGGAGTAAAGGGAATACATACAGAATGGTGAGATGAACCTTTAAATGGGCAGTCCACATGAAGAGGAATACCAGTAGCATTGATGCAAAAACATTTAACAGGTTTGACAGGATAATGCCAAGTGGAATCACTTCTCTGGGGAAATACGCCTTTTTTATGAGTGCAACATTGTTTTTAAACAGTGGGATTGTGTAATTTATGGTGGTGGAGAAGTATGTCCAGAATATCAAACCGGTGAAAACAAAAATGTGAAATGGATACCCCTTTACAGGGCTTCTGTGGAATATACGTATAAATATAAAATTGAAGACAACCATCTGCGATAAAGGCTGGAACCATACCCAGAGAATTCCAAGTATTGCCTGCCTGTACCTGATTTTTAAATCCCTTTGTGCAAAGAGAAAGATTAGTTCTCTCCACTTAATGATGTTGCCAATCAGTTTAAGCATAGAGAAATAATAGATTTATCAGAGTTTATGTCAAGCCTGTGTTAATTACACTTCCCCCCTTGACATGATTGCATAATGGTATACATTACCAAAAAAGGTATGGAGGAACAAAAGGAAAATCAGCCTCTTTTCCTTGCGGATACAGCCCGAATAGTGGGTGATGTTCGCCTGGGAAAGGGGGTAAATATATGGTACGGAGCTGTCCTCAGAGGCGATATAACCTATATCTCTGTGGGGGACAATACGAATATTCAGGACAATGCAGTAATACATGTAGATTATGACCTACCTGCAATCATAGGTTCCAATGTAACGATAGGTCATGGAGCCATAATCCACGGTGCAAAAATATCAGATAATGTGCTTATTGGAATGGGAGCCATTGTACTCAGTGGTGCTGAAATTGGGGAAGGCTGTATAATTGGAGCAGGTGCGGTTGTCAAGGAGAGAGAAAAGATTCCCCCATT
>QNDZ01000111.1 GCA_003646055.1 bacterium | reverse complement strand
CTGAAACAAAAATCAGGTCATTATAGGATACACCTTGAGAATATGGGCCTATTGCAGATGGAGCCCTTCCTGTTTCAATCTTTTTCTTCATATCCACCTCCGTGTTCCAATAGTATATTAATGAGGAAATTATGTCAAGTTGATAAGCATTTACTGATAAAATCTCTCTATTGTTTTATTGACTTTTTTATTCTTTTCAGAATATCAACACCTGTTTTCCTGACTATACCAGAAAGCCCCTCCCTGTATCCTGTTGATTCAGGCTGGATACCTATGATGTATATATCTGCTGATGTCTTCATTTTAAGGAGATGTATAAAAAATGATATGGGAATGGTATGGGATGAGAGTGTGAACCTGTCTATATTTCCTTCCTCAATCAATCTTACCTCACCAGGTCTACCTCCAAAATCAGCAGCATCAAATATAATGATTGTGTCTGGATTCTCATTCACAATATCATCAATAAAAACCTCAGGGTTAACCTCCACATTGAAAGAAACAACAGTGTCCTTCAAGTTTTCTGCAATATAGCATCCTATATAATCATCCTCCCTCAATGGGTTTCCTATACCCACAACCACGGTTTTACCCTTCAGCAGACTGTCAAAATCAATCATAGGAGTATTAAACTAAATTTGAATTTTTTTTCAAGTGATTGGAAATTTTTTCTATATTCATTTTTCTTAATATTCCACATTTTATTGAGTGTCAGATTGTTAATTTTCTGGTTGCCACTGGAATAAATTTTGTATATTAATAGAAAAAAGGAGGTAAAGAATGTGGCAGATAATTTTTATAATAATTTCAATAAACTGGCCACCCAATGTGCTGGTTTGGGACAATGATGGTGGTCTCTTTTTTACTGACCCTGAATTGAACCAGAGGGTTGGTGTTGAATACAACCTTGTAAGGGCATTGAGGTTCATTGGTATTGACCCTGAAGTTACCTCATCGCTTCCTGATTCTGCCACACTTGCTGGATTTGACATCCTCTTCATAGTGAATGGGTGGAGGGATGGTGATTTTATACCCGAGAAGGAAAGAAACTTAATAAGGGGTTACCTTAACAACGGGCATTCTGTTTATCTTGAGGGTAACAATGTTGTTTACAACTACTCCATTATTGACCCTGATTTTGTTCTGCGTTTTGGTTCCTATTCCCATAATGATGGAAACCCAATGGGCAACATAGACACAGTACTTGGTCAGGATGGCACACCCGCTGAGGGGATGAAATTTGACTATCCCTTTGGGACTGAACCCGATAGTTCTGTTGATGATATACAGGCAGATGAGAGTTATGGTGGTCAGGCTGATACCTTCTTTATTGGCGTAGGAAGGGAGAAGGCATATTGGTCAACTGGTGTATGTTATGGGTTTGGTGCATTCAAGGCCTCCCCTTACAGGACATTAACCTCCTCTGTTGTCTTTGGGGCACTCCAGTCAACAGAGGATGTTCCAGATTCCATATACAGGGTAACCTATCTCTTGAGGATACTTGCCTATTTCGGATGGCCAAGGATTCTCCTTGTAAGGGACGACTATTACACGGATAATTACACGGATTCGGAGGTTCTGTTGAGAGACCTTCAGGAGCTGGAGAAACCATACACCACCTGGTATGTCTCCCAGAATGGGGTAGGACCAACCTATGAATCCATGCGTAAGTTTGCAATCGTTATCTGGGACTGTGGCGCTGATAACCACCGCACCATAGGAGAGGATACCGATGAGATAAAACAATATCTGGCCTATGGTGGGAGGTTCATACTCATAGGTGATAGCATAGCACCTGACCTTGAATCAATAGGTGCAATTGGATTCCTTGAAGACTACTTCAGGGTTGAATACCTGGGGCAGACATCATACGCACCAGAGGAAATCATCGGGCTTGACTTCCTCTATGGGCTACGCTCACCATACGACGCAACCTATGGTGAACATCCATCTGTTATTGATTCCATAACACCTTCATTCCCTGTTTATGAGTACTACTTTGCAAAAGGACCTGCAGCAGGGGTATCCTACAGGTACGCTGATGAAGGAAGGGCAAATGGTGCAAGGACAACATTCCTCGGCTTCCCATGGTCAGGTATAAGGGACGAAACTATAAGGCAGGCAACACTGGACAGTCTTATCCATTTCAGTGGGGGAGAAAACTACCTCTATTCTCAAAGCATGGTACTCACAACCCGTATTGAACACAATGGTATACTGTTGCTTATGAACCTTAAACTCCCACCTGGAACAGGGATTACATTGAGGAGGGTTGAACCTGACTCCAGGGTGTTGATGGAAACTGTATTTACAGGGAAGCCCATTGTTTATTTTGATACTGATGTGGAGGAAGGGTTTATTTACAGGTATCAGGGTATTACTGAAATCAATGGGAAGGTTCAGGTTGTGTGGTCAATGAGAATACCATTTAATATCAACAGGACAGGCATCACATGGGACTTTGCAACAGGCATGCTGGTAATCAAGGATGAATTCAAACTACTTGATGCAACAGGTAGGGTGATTACCAGATTAAAATCAGGTCGCTGGAACCTTAAATCCGTGTTACCCTCAGGTATTTACTTCCTCTCAGACCAGAACAACAGGGTGGTTGAAAAGATCGCCGTGTTGAAATAGTGTTTTATCCCTCTTTCACTGCATCTTCAATCTGTTGATACATGGCAGGGACTTTCTGCTTTATCCTTTCAAGCACCTCCAATTTCACCTGCTCAGGAACCTTTTTAACAAAATCTATAAGAAGGGGTATATTACCTTTCTCTGTGAAGACTTTAACCCCATCACCAATAATATTTGTAACATTGTGGGTTTTCAAAAAGGCATTTGCCATCCTTTCATCCATCCCCTCAAGAATCCTTTCAATGATTGAAACCCCCTTCTCAATCCTCTCAATGGCCTCTTCCTCCTTCCCTATGAGGAGATAATTCTCAATCAATGTGTGCAACATGGGGAGGATGGGGAGGAGAATCTGCTTCTCCTCTGCCTCTTTAATCCCATTCTCAAGAACACTGAACCCACTGGTGAAATCACCCATGTTAAAGTATATCCTTCCCATTATTGAGGTAACATAAAGCCTGATGTATGGCACTTCAAGTATTCTCATTATGCTGTCAAGTTCACCCACCTCCTCTGACAGGTCTTCTCCCATAGAGAACTTTGCACTTATCTTCAGCATCAAACCTGATGCCTTCATCTCTGGTATGTTCAGCATCTCCCCACCCTTTAGCAGCCTCTCCCCGATTGCAATACCCTGTTGATAATCACCTGTGTGGATTGAGTAGATCCCCATTGTTTCAAAGATTCTCCCTTTTATCTCAGGGTTTCCAGTTGCCTCGGGGTTCAATCCTTCAAGGATTTCTCCAGCCTCTCTGTCCATCCCCACCTGTGTGAAAACCCTTGCAATAAACTGTTCTGCATCCATTTTAAAGTCATTTATCCCTATCTTCCCTGCAAGTTCTCCTGCACGATTGAAGTGGTCAATTGCATCAACAGGCCTTCCCCACCAGTAGTGAATCTGTCCTATCTTCAGGAACAGGTATGTCCCGAATGCTGCATTTCCTGTCTTCCTTGCAAGTTCAAGTGCCTCTGTATAAAACTGGTGGGCGAGTTTCAGTTCACCCTTCTTCTCCCAGACCTCACCAATATTTGCCTTGACAATCCCCAGCTGGTCAAGGATTCCCTGCTCACTGAAGTATGCCTCTGCATCTCTGTAAAGGTCAAGGCTCTTTTCAAGATTCCCCCTGCTCATCTCAATTATACCCATGTTCATCCTTGCCCTTGCAAGCCCCTCCCTATCACCTATCTCCTCAAACAGCCCAATGGCATTCTCAAGGTACAGGTTTGCCTCGTCAAAAATGCCTGTTTTCCCAGAAATAACTCCGAGATTCATAAACACTAATGCCTGTCTTCCTTTATGTTTCAGTTTCTTCCAGATGTCAAGTGCAAGTGTGTAGTTCTCCTTTGCCTCTGAAAGATCACCTCTTCTCTCACCAATGTTCCCAAG
Organism: bacterium; assembly: GCA_003646055.1. Lineage (GTDB taxonomy): Bacteria > Hydrothermota > UBA3072 > UBA3072 > B12-G15 > B12-G15. The sequence continues at coordinate 1,714 of QNDZ01000111.1, read as the reverse complement.
ATTTGTGTAGATAGCCCCTGCTATATCAAGGATGTCATACTTCAGTGCAATTTTCAATGCCTCTTTGAACCTTGAAATTGCCCTGTCAAATTCACCCCTTTGCATGAATACTGTTCCCATGCTTGTGAGAACCCTTGCCTCTCCCTCTTTATCCTCAAGTTTCCTGTAAATACGCCTTGATTTTTTCAAGTAGTAGATTGCGTGTTCCATATCACCTGCCATGGAGAAAAGGGCAGAATACATCCCCAGTATCTCTGCAAGCCTCTTCATATCAATCCTTCTTGCCCATATCATTGCCCTTCTGAACATCTTTCTTGCACTCTGGATTTCACCTGTTGCGAAAAATACCTTCCCCAGTCCTGTTGTTGCCTCAAGCATCCCTTCTGGTGACTTTATCTTTTTCAGGATGCTCAATGCCCTCTCATAGTAATCAAGCGCAAGGGCATAGTCACCGAGATTTCTGGCAATCGCACCTGACTTGAGAATGTATTCAATGGCCTTATCATACTCACCAGCCATCTCATAATGGTGTCCAAGAACAAATGAGTACTCATACCTCTTTTCTCCATAGTACCCTTCAAGATACTCTGCCACACGCCTGTGAAATTCACGCCTTCTCTTTTTGAACAGGGTTGAGTATGCAGCATCCCTTAAAAGTGATGAGGCAAAATCGTACCTTCCCTCCCTGTATTTGAAAATACCCCGTTCAACCCCCTCTCTGAACAGGTCCCCTGCCTTCTGTATGGAAATCCCGAATATATTTGAAATCATCTCTGCTGAGAAATTTGAACCTGGCACAGATGCAAACTGAACAACCTGATACAGGTCTTCTGGAAGTCTATCAAGAGTTTCAATCGCAAGACCGAGTGCACTCTCAGGCATCCTGAACCTTTCCAGTTTCTTAACTGCACGCCATACACCATCCTTTTCTCTGATAAACCTTCTTGCCCTGAGAAGATTGAACACCTGGTGAATAAGGAATGGGTTGCCTTCACTGAATTTATAGATACCCTCAACAACCTCTGGTTCAGCCTCTCCGTAAACATTCACAATGAGTTCCTTTGTTGCATCAAAATTCAGGGGTTTTATCTCAAAGTTTTCCCAGCCTTCAACAGGTGTTTCTGATTCAAGTATCAACAGCATGGGTCTATCAAGGGGCAACTGTTCAAAGAGTGAAATTGTGAGATTGTCAATGGAATTTAAATCCTCAAGAAAGATAACCTGTGGAGAAACAGCAAGAAGTTTTGAGAAAAAGGAGATAAAACTCCTTGTAAGGATTTCAGGGCTTGATTGTGTGGCCTCTGAGAAAATCGCTCCAAGTTCCTCTGGTATAGAATCGCCATACATATCTTTTACTGCGGCCTTAAATGCACCCAGTGGTTCATTCTTCAGATAGAGGTCACCCTTTATATGTATGAAGCGATAACCTGCCCTTTCTTCAACAAGTTTTTGCACAAGGGTGGTCTTGCCAGCACCATAGGCACCATGTATGTTTATTCTTCTACCCCTTCCTCCAATTGCCTCCTCAAGAATTGATTTGAGTCCTTCCATCTCAGCATCCCTGTTCACAAACACCCTGCTGACCACCGCCCTTTTCTTTTTAATGCCTCTCACCCTGTAAATCTGGATGGGTTTCTCCTTCCCCTTCACCTTCACTGGCTGGAGTTTGTCAAACTCAAAAATATCCTTCACATACCTGTATGTCCTGTCACTG
>QNDZ01000110.1 GCA_003646055.1 bacterium | reverse complement strand
GTGGTGGAATACTCATAGGTGACATTGAATACAGTGATGCTGGTGCAGGTTCATGGACCGCTCTATCCACAACTGCAGCAACACTTGCATCAGGTACTGGGAAGACATCTGGGTGGGCATCTGCAAATCAGGACTGGAGGGTTTATATTGACGGTGATGAGGAGGCTGGTACATACACCTGCACAGTAACAATAACAATGCAGACTCTGTAACTGGTAAGGGGAGGCAGTGCCTCCCCCTACATTCTTTATGCTACTCCTCTTCTTCTCTGTCTCAAAATTCCTTGTAACCCCTCCCAAACTGGAGATTGTTTCTCCAGGTGGAGACATTACTGAGGTTGTTTCTGTTTACAACCTTGATAAAACCCATCAGTTAAGGATTAAGGCATATACAGGTGATTGGTTTCTGTCAAGGGATGGTAAGATTATGTACGAAAAACCTGGTAAACTCTCCCTGTCCTGTTCTCCCTGGATAACCATCAATCCTGCTGAGTTTGATGTTCCACCAGATGGGAAGGTTGATGTGAGAATAACGCTCTCTGTGCCAGATTCAATAAAGAAGGGTCACTGGGGGGTTGTGTTTTTTGAATCAATCCCCATTCCTGGTGCATGGGTTCCCACCATCAGGATTGCAGGAAGGATTGGGCTCACTATATATGTTTCACCAGGGAATGTTTCTTATATGGGCGGTGAAATAACCTCACTAAATTATTCAGAAGGCACAGTACAGATGGGGTTTCTTAACAATGGAGACATCTGGTTGAAACCCAAACTTATTCTCAGGGCAATAAAACCGGATGGCTCAACAATCGTTGATAGCACAAAGCCTGTACTGGTACTTCCTGGTTACCAGAGGATTTTAAAAATCCCATTTTCCCTGAAAAAGGGCAAATACACGCTCCAGGTGGATGTGGATTACGGAGGAAGTGAAATACTCAGGGCAGAGAAGACAATAAAGGTTAGATGATTTTTTTACTGGCAGCACTGACCATTGATTCAGAATATTCTTTTTTCACATTTCCACAATCAAACATCAGAACATATGTTAATAACGCCCGATTTTTGGTGGTTGAGAAGGATATCAGGTCAATGATTTATATAGGTTCTTACAATGGATTAAAAGGTGTGAAAAAGTTTTACTTTTCTGTGGATTCAACAGAATTTGCAGGAAGGGTAACTTTTGGGGATATTGGGTCGGTTAGGGGATTGGGACTTTTTAACATAACCATGCCTCTAAGCCCATCCATAACAATTGGAAGGGAAAGAGACAGGGTCTATCATTTTATTCCTACCTATAGTGAAAATCGTTTTTATCTTTACATGGAGGGTAAAACACCCTACATACCGATTTCCATTCTTTTTCGTATGGACACCACAATCTATTCACCTTCACGGAATAATCTGATACTTTCAACGTGGAACAAATTCGTCAGGGGAAACCTTATATACCAGTACAAATTTGGTCTGGGATATTATGGCACACCAGGATTTAAAGCCCAATACTCACTTGAATACAAAAGGGAGAAGTTCATTTTCTTTCTCAGGGGAAGATATATATCAAACAGGTATGTTGATGGTTCAAACAGGTTCTTTGAGAGGGGAAGAATAGATATTTATGCAAACACTGGTTACAGGTTTCCTTTTGGGCTTGGTATGAGATATGGTCTTACAATCAGCGGTGAAACATATGGAAGCCCACTCACAAAGAAGTTCTATACATCCATGAGTTATACATACAGGAGGTCACTGAATGTTAGTACCTATGGCCTCATTGCCTCTGGAAGTTTTGACAGTTTCTGGTGGGAGAGGGGGGGTGAAGCAACATATTTAAGGAATAAATGGGGAATTGGCATCAGGTATCTCTCATATTACAGGGGAATTAGAGGGGAAAGTTTTGACATCACAGGAAAGTTTTTCCCGTTTACGGGTTCTTTTCTTTATTTTACATTGGGTAGAAGGTCATACCTTTCAAGTGGGCTTGTAATGTTTGGGGGAGCAAATTTACCACTCAGGCCCGATTTGAGAATGAATATAAACTTTATCTCAAACAATGGTCTGAATGTTGGGACAAGGCTAACCTACAAACCATACCAGTGGCTTATGCTTCTTTTCCGTGTCCATGGTGATTTCCCATACAGGGGACTGAGCGGTGGGTTTAATATAAACACCCGTATGGATATGGAAAAAATGGGATTCTGTTTTGTTTATGGTTCGGTTTATTCGGACGACAATGGTAATGGGGTGTTTGAGGAGGGAGAGCCTGTTATAAGGGATGTTCAGATAGTGCTTGATGGTGAAAAGAAGGTCGCAGTTGGGAGGGATGGTATTTACAGGATTGGGTTTGTTAAGCCAGGTAAACACATCCTGAGCATATCCTTTGGAAACCTTCCTGCCTATATGGGGACAAAAAAGAAGAGAATTGTCTTTGAAATAAAGAACTTCAACATTAAAAGAATAGATATCCCCATTGTTGGTCTTGGAAGGGTTTCAGGAAAGGTGTTCCATGATAGAAACAGGAATGGTATTCTTGATGAAGGAGAGGAGGGAATCCCCAATGTTGTTATAATGCTTTCAGGAACAGACCTGTTCACAATGAGTGACAGGGATGGTAATTACAGGATAGAGAATATCCCTCCAGGTATGTTCAGGATAAGATTGAAAAACCTTCCACCTGATTTTGACCTCTCCATAAAAAACCTGATTTTGTATGCTGCATTGAGGCCAAGGGCACATCAGATAATAGACATAGGCCTTGCAAAAAAGGAAAGACCCATAAGGATAAAGAAATTCTAATGTCCTAATTTTTTTACATGTACCCAACTTTTAACATTTATTTTATCATAGAAGATTGATTTTCAATATACTAAATCTGGAATAAAAATTTTATAAAGGGTGGTGGAGGTGAAAAATGGGTGTTTTATTGATGTTATTCTGGGTTGTAAATACTGGCAATTCCTCTGCCTCTGCCACAGCGAGGCTGCTCTTCATCTTTCCTGATAAGGATTCTGTTTATCAGTATCATGAGGAGGATTTCATTGATTCATTGTCTTCTGATGTGGATACCATGAAAACAGTGAGGGTTTATGTGGATTCAGTGTATTTTGAGATAAAGTTAAGGGAGGATACGCCTGATTCACTCATTGCTGACATTTGTGAAGGGATTCTGTATGAAATTTTGAATGAAGCAGATTCTTTATATATGGACTTGAAACAGGGAATTTCATTAATAAATGGCAAGCCCATTCATGCCAGGTGATTAACATGGTTGGGTTTGATTTCTATTGACTTTTTTTTATTTTATTCCATTATAAACAAAAAAAGGAGAGACCATGAAGATAGGAATTTTCTTTGGATGCACAACCCGTTCAACACCTGTTCTTTTTGATAGACTCAAGGAGTTAATGGATAGGGCAGGTGTGGAGTATTCTTCACATGGTCTGGACCTCTGCTGTGGTGCACCCCTTCTTCTTGCAGGTAAGATTGAAGAGGCAAAGGTTCAGGCAGAAAAGGTGAGAAAGTCCCTTGAGGGTGTTGATGTTGTGGTCACACCATGTCCCCACTGCTACACAATTATAAAGCATGAGTACAGGGAGATTACAGGGAAGGATAATGACTTTGAGGTGCTTCATATCACCCAGTTCCTCAAGAAGTTGATTGATGAAGGTAAAATAAAGTTTAAATCAGGTTTCAGGAAGAGGGTTGTTTATCACGACCCATGCTATATTGGAAGGGAGAGCGATGGTATTTATGATGAGCCAAGGGAGGTTCTGAAATCAATACCAGGCCTGGAACTTGTGCCGCTCCCACTTGAAAAGGAGGATGCCACCTGTTGTGGTGGTGGTGGATTTGTCAGGGCGTATCTGCCGAGATTGTCAGCAGAGGTTGCAAAGGAAAAGATTGAACTACAGGTTTTACCCACAGGTGCAGAGGTGCTAACATCTGCCTGCCCGTTCTGCTATCTAAACCTGAACGATGGAAGCGAGGGAAAGATAGAGGTTGAAGACCTTGTTTCCATTGTTCTAAAAGGAGTGGAGTGAAAAATGGCAAATATACATACACAATACAAAAAAACCATATACAGAGTGTTGAAAGACCCATTCACAAGAACCGCACTTAGAAGGGCTGTGGAATCCTTCAGGAAAAACAGGGATAGGGCACTTGAGGCCTTCCCTTATGTTAAGGAAGAGGCAAAGAAACTGATTGAAACAAAGAATCAGGTCATTGATAACTTTGATTACTACATTGAAAAGACCATGAAGGTTGTTGAAAGCATGCATGCAATTCCTTACTATGCTGAGGATGCTGATGAGGCACTCGATATAATGAAGAAGATTGTCGGGACAGGAAAGACAATTGTTAAGGCCAAATCAATAACATCTGAAGAACTCTTTATGAATGAGAAACTTGAGGAATGGGGGAACGAGGTTTTTGAAACAGACCTTGGGGAATTCATTGTGCAACTCTTAAAGTCAAGACCCATGCACATACTTGCACCAGCAGTGAATATCCCAAGGGAGAAGGTTGCAGAGATATTCTCCCAGTTTTCAGGAGAGGAACTTCCTCCAGATCCCCCAAGGCTTGCCCGGTTTGCAAGGGAATTTTTGAGAGAGAAGTTTTTCAATGCGGATATAGGCATATCAGGCGGCAATGCCATCACAGCGGATACAGGAACCATTTTTCTTATAGAGAATGAGGGTAATATCAGGCTTGCAACATCTGCTCCACCTGTTCACATTGCTGTCATCGGGATAGAGAAGATACTTCCCTCACTTAAGGATGGAATGAGGCTGCTTGAGGTGGTTTCAAGGTATGCAGGATACCTTGCGATGAGTTATGTGAGTCTTATCTCAGGTCCAAGCAAAACAGGTGATATTGAAAAGGTTGTTGTTTATGGTGCACATGGACCAAAGGAACTTCATGTTATACTCCTCAACAACGGCAGGAAAGAGGCGGCAAAAGACCCTGTGGTGAAGCAGGCCCTGAGATGCCTCAGGTGCGGTGCATGCATGTATGAATGCCCTGTTTATCCTCTCACAACAGGATACTGGGGTTATAAATACATGGGTGGGATAGGGATTCCGTGGACAGCCTATATTACAGGTGGTTTTGAAAAGGCAGCCCCAATGGCCTTCACATGCACCATGTGTGGAAGATGTGTTAAGTACTGCCCCATGGAGATTGACACACCAAAGATTACTGAAAGGGTTAGAGAAATTCTCAATGAAAAGGGGCTTATCCCACCGTACATAGAGGAACTTGCCAGGAATGTGATAGAAAAGGGTGTGCCCTATTAAGGTATTGTAGTTAATATGGTTGGGTTTTAGATGAGCAGACGGGGTGTCCCTGTTATTTAATCCCAATGTAACTGACCCCATGGGGTTATCCGCAAGCCTTATCAAAATAACTTACTATCACCAGGTGTAAGAGATAGAGAGACCAACAATCTTGAGCACGTTATAATCCATGAGGGAAGGTTTTACACCGCCCTTCTCTTCAACAAGAACAGCAAAGTTTCTGGAGAAATTCACCCTGATTCCTGCATTTGCATACCCACCATAGGTTATTTCTCCACCCTCAAGGAATGAGCGGGTGTCATAGTTAACAAGGTCAAAATAACCATCCTTCTTTATGTAGTGGATGCAAGCACCTATGCCAAAGTATGGAGCAATGAAGAACCGGATTCTGTATTCCAGACCCCATCCAATAGTGGCAGTAATATCTGACCCGTCCCTGAATCCAGATATGAATGT
>QNDZ01000109.1 GCA_003646055.1 bacterium | reverse complement strand
TGGCTTCACTGTGTCTGCTGCCATCTTTGAAACAGCCCTTGATATACCTATACCTATGGTTACCTTCAGGCCTGTTTCCTCAAAAACCCTCCTTTTTATCATCAGCCCTATCTCAGGAGGGGTTCCAAACAACCTCTCGCATCCAGTGATATCAAGGTATGCCTCATCAACAGAGGTGTGCTCAACAATGGGGGAAAATTCCTCAAGTATATTGAAGAATTTTCTTGAGTACTCTTCATAAATCCTGAAGTTTCCATCAAGGAATATACAGTATGGGCAGAGTTTCCTTGCCTGAAATATGGGCATGCCTGAATGGACACCATACCTCCTTGCCTCGTATGATGCAGTGGCAACAACCCCTTTTATTCCTGAACTACCACCCACAATTATGGGTTTCCCCTTCAATTCTGGTCTTAAAATCTCTTCAACAGAGGCGTAAAATGCATCAATGTCACAGAAGGCTATCATGAAAACCTCCTCAATACCCCAACAACCCTTCCAACCAGTTCAAAGGGTCCTTCTATCACCTGGTAATCGGGATTCTCTGGTTTCAGGAGATATTCTCCCTCCTTTTTAATCAGTCTCTTCACTGTAACCTCTCCTTCCACCCTTGCCACCACAATCTCACCTGGTTCTGAAGCGGTATCAGGGGATACCACCACAAGGTCTCCATCCATTATGCCCGCCCCAATCATACTGTCTCCCTCCACCCTGAGGAGAAAACAATCCTTCCAGATAAAGGGGTCAAACCAATCTTCCACATTCTCATATCTCAAAACTGGCCGGCCAGCAGGCACGCTTCCCAGCACGGGCAGTCCCCTTTCAACGGGTTCTATCCCCCTTGCCCTACCAGGAACCTTCCTTATAAGCCCTTCCCCTGCCATTATATCCAGATGAACCTTGACCGCCTTTGTGCTTCTGAAACCGAGATGGGATGCAATCTCCCTGACTGTTGGCGGAAATCCATTTTCAGCAATAAACTCCCTGAGAAACCTTAAGATTTTTGACCTTGTATCCATATTCGCCTCCTGTAAACATTTGTTTACTTAATAATACAAAAAATTTTCTCTTTGTCAAGGTTTTTGATGCATTCACGCATATGAAAAAAATTACACTGTGAGGGTTCGGTGTGGGGTCATGGTTGACTGATTCTATAAGTCTTTATCTCCTGAATTTCAGTCTGCTTCATTTATCAACAATGTTTATCTCCCCTGATAAAGCAAGTATCTTTATAATATGACTCCTACCAGATTCCTCCCTCACAAAGTATATCCCATTCCCCCTTTCCGTTAAATAACCTTTTATATCCTTCCACATCCTGTATCGCAGAACAGGTCTGCCAAGAGGGTGATAAAGGGAGTATATGTTCCTTTTATCAAACTTGACACAGGTGCAACCTCCTTTACCTGAAAGTAAAGGTTTTTCCTTTTCCCCTGGAGCAGGAACAATTCCTTTACACCTGAATCTGATACCATTCACACACCTACTCGCCACTGGATTTCCTCTCCTGAACCATGTGATACATATATCACTTCTTCCAATATGACCGTCTGTATTGGGTGCCTTAAATATGAATTTTATCTGTCTTGGTGGATTCCTTTTCGTATCCACTATCCATTTGCCCTGAAAATACATGGCACATCTCACAGAATCATAATTGAAACCATCTCCGCTACATGCCCCAACTGTTATGGGAATATAACACCCATAAACAGTATCCGTCCTGGGTGAATCAACAATGGTATACTGTTCCATTGAATCCCCATTCACATCACCATATATACAGCAAACACCTTCAATATCATCCTTCCTTATATATTTGGGAAATGAATCTATCTCTGGATACATGATTGCACTGTCAGGTGGAGAAATACCTGGCTCATCTGCAAGACCTATCATGTGACCTATCTCGTGTTTTACAGCGGTCTTAAAGTGAACGGTTCCCGCTGGATGGCTTGAACCATAGTTCCAGTGCCAGGGTGTATCATCATTATAATTGAGCTCAATATAATATGTCTCAACATAATTGCCTGTTGAGTCAGGAATAAATGTGGTTTCACCCGGAATTTCAGGAGGTAAGATGTGACTCTGTTTCACATTGTAAGGTGGAGAGCAGTGGAGCCACTTATCTGGAAGGCTGCAAAGTATGTATACGAGTAATGCATTTTTGAATCCCATTCGGGAACACATTCATTGAGAATCAATGCTTTCTCAAGTGAAGTGAACAAGCCATCAGGTGAAACAACAAGGCTCCTTGATGCATGCATGGGTCCTAAAACCTGAAATCCAATAAAAATCAGTATCATCTCTCACCCCACTTCTTTAATAATTCTATAAACTTTCCACTCTCCTCCTCATGGATTATCCTCGGGTCATATGTGGCATTCCTCTCTCTTTCCTTCTCCCTCTTTAAGAATACAAAAAAACTGTCCATGAGTTCAGGGCTCATTTTGTCATAAAGCAGGTTTAAATATCTCTCCCTTATGGATACCATCTTCTCAAGAACCTCTATACCCACATCCAGGGGACAATCTACCTTATAATACCCCTCTATGTGAAGCGGAACAGGCTCCTTCACTATACTGTCTCCCTCTATCCTCACCCTGAGCCCCGTAACCTTATACATTGTTCCAGCAGGTATATAAAAGGGCATGGCGTAACCAGGCTCCTCATCGCCTTTGAGACATTCTGGAATAATCCTATACAAAGAGGCAATTATTGTATCGCCGCCCATGAATCTGTAATCAGGACCTGATGGTGAGAAGGCAAGAACATTGCCAAAAAACTTTATCTGTATAGTGTCACCTACCTTTATTCTCCCTTGAAATACCCTGTCAACCCTTAATAGATAGTTTTTATCAAGGCCCCTGCATACCCGCACAGAATCAGGGAAAACCTTTATTATCTTTCCCATAACAATGTCTGAACCTCCAAGGGTTGAAACCACAAAAAGTGCCCTGGCTTCAGGAGATGCCTTTGTTTTATCAAGCAATATATCCCATATATGTTTATACCTCCCTCCTTCTATACCTTCAAGCATCTCCTCCCACACAGTCCATATGAAAAGATTCCCTTCTATAAAGTAATATTCAAATACCCACGCTCCTTTCCCAATCTTCACCTCTGGATGCCTCTCCACTGCATCTACGAACATTTTCTTTACTTCCTCATACCTTGGATGTTCCTCTATGTTGAATACACCAAGAAAAATCATTAAATATATCATATCATTCCTCCTTTTTAATACGGTTTATTATTGATAGCCCACCTCTGCCTCCTCAGAGACAGGAGGCTATCCTGAATAAACTTTCTCCTCCTGAAACATGAACAGGCAGAATATATCCTTTGATAGGAGAGTAGAAACTCACCTACCCTCCATTCAGACAGAATGATTGTGTGTGTGTGAATCGCCCATGATTTTATAAAAACAAAAAATTTTTATCCTGTCAATACTTTTTCCATTTTAGATAAATTCACATACTTGGGAGGAAATGTCATATTGTTAATGACCGTGTCAGGATTGGGCTGGAGAGGTTTAATTTTGACAGGCATCAATTTCTTTGATTTTTTTCTCAACCTGCAATTTTATACTATTATCAGAGATTCTGGAGAGTAACTCAAGTGCTTTGAGATATCTTTGTTTCGCAATCTTTTTATCTTTAGCCTGAAGCAATAAATCTCCCTCTTTTATAAGAAGTTTTGCTAAAATCTGAATCTTGTGCTCATCCATAATCCCTGTGTATTCTATCAAATTCTTTATATCTTCAACTTCCATGATATGAACAATTTCCGGGTTTAAACCAAGTAAGTTACGATAAGTTTCACCAATGGTTTCCAGAGCCTCTTCAACCTTTCCTTCCCTCTCCATCCTTAGAATTTTCCTCATGCTCTCAGAAAACATTTCAATCAACCGCATTATATAGTCATCCCTTATCATTGTTTAACTCCTTAAAAGAAACTCTCTATTTTTGAAGATATTACACAGGAACATTGAGAAGTAGACTGGAAATCATTGGTTCCCATCTCTTTCAATTGATTCGCAACGATTTTGTCTTTGTATCTTTTGAGTACTTCCTTAAGCCTTTTCATTACCATTCTGTATTACCCATACCCTGTCCCATTCTGCCTTGGTTTAAGGTTTGGCACACAGGGGTTTAATGGCTGTTATAGTTCTGGATATTTTTTACTTCTCACCCTTCCAGTTTCCCTGTCATAGATATACTCGTCTGGGTAGTAGAGTTTTACATTTAAACTCCTGAGCGAAGGAGGATTTTCACCGTTATGCTCAATCCTGTAGGTCTGGATTGCTGTCCTGAGCAAATGAAGGTCGTTGATAACCTTAACCTTTTCAGGGGACTTTAACACCTTCACTGCTGTTTTCGTGAGTTCCTCCTTCTCCCTCTTGCAGGAGTGTAACAGGGGTATGGAAAGGATGAGCAGTATCAGGATTATCCTGTTCATACGTCTATTTTAGACCATTCTGAGGAGATTTCAAGGGGATGTAAAAACATGCCTGTAAATGGGATTTCACTTTTGCCGTATTTATGAGAAATTTTTCTCATAATGTTGACAATGGGATAAGTTTCCTTATTATAATCCTGTGCCACCAAAAGGAGGAACTTATGTTTGAAATACTTGTGATAAACCCTGGTTCTACCTCAACCAAGATTGGCTGGTTCAGGGATGGAGAGAAGGTATGCGTTGAATCTATCTCTCACCCTGTTGAAGAGATTCAGAAGTTTCACAGGATAGTGGACCAGAAGGACTTCAGGAAGGAAGTTATACTTAACTTTCTGAAAGACAAAGGATTTGATGTTAAAAAACTTTCTGCAACCGTTGGGAGGGGAGGGCTTTTAAGACCCATAGAGAGCGGTACATACATAGTGAATGAGTTGATGCTTGCCGACCTTACAAAGGGTTTGCAGGGTGAACATGCCTCCAATCTTGGAGGCATTATTGCTTTTGAAATAGCCCATCCCCTTGGTATTCCAGCATTTATTGTTGACCCTGTTGTGGTTGATGAAATGGAGCCCGTTGCAAAACTCTCTGGAATCCCTGAAATTCAGAGAAGGAGTATATTTCATGCCCTGAACCACAAGGCAGTGGGAAGAAAGGTTGCAAGGGAATACTTTGGTAAAAACTACGAGGACCTGAATTTCATCATTGTCCATCTTGGTGGTGGTATCTCTGTTGGTGCACACAGAAAGGGAAAGGTTGTGGATGTGAATAATGCCCTGAATGGTGATGGACCCTTTGCACCAGAGAGGGCGGGAAGTCTTCCTGTGTGGGACTCAATGAAACTTGCCCTTTCAGGGAAATACACAGAGAGTGAACTAAAAAAGAAACTTGCAGGAAAGGGTGGTGTTGTTGCTTATCTGGGAACGAACAACATGCGGGAGGTTGAGGATAGAATAAATAATGGTGATGATGAGGCAAGGTTTATAGTGGATGGTATGGCTTATCAGGTTGCAAAGGAGATTGGAGCACTTTCAACGGTTTTGAAGGGTGAGGTTGATGCCATTATCCTCACTGGAGGACTTGCCTACTTTGGTTATTTCATTGACAGGGTGAAGGAGAGGATAGAACACCTTGGGAAGGTGATTGTCCTGCCAGGTGAGGATGAGATGGAAGCCCTTGCCCTTGGAGCATTAAGGGTGTTAAAGGGTGAAGAAGAGGCAAAGACGTATTAGTCATAAAAGGAGGAGAAATGGAACCTATAAGGACGCTTGACGGTCTTGTTGAACTGGTTAAGGGTAGGAAGACCATGACCCTTGCTGTTGCCAATGGGCAGGACCCTCATACCAT
>QNDZ01000108.1 GCA_003646055.1 bacterium | reverse complement strand
GTTTACAGGATTATGAAAGGAGGTAAATGGCTTGAACGGAAATGATATATTGAAAAGTCTGATTCTCTCTTACAGGATGTTTCTGGAGGAATCAAGCGGAGAAAACATTCTCTTCCTCTCAAAGAATCTTGCTGAGTATGGACTTGTGAATGATGCTGTGGCACTCCTCATAAGATACCTTACTGAGGGTGGTGACCCTGGTAAGGTTCAAAACATTATTGACCCCTTTCCCCAGCAGGTGAAGGACCTTTTCAAGAAGACAGAGACAGGGGGAGAGGGTGAAGAGGACTTTGATGCCCAGTCGTATCTTGAAATGGCTGACCTTCTCTGGGACATTGGTTCACCTGATGATGCAAAACAGAACTATGTGAGGGCAATACAGGGGCTTGCTGCAAAGGGAGATGTTGACAGGGCGAATGAGATACTTGCCACGGTTAAGGAGAGATACCCTGATGACCCTGAAATTCAGAATCTACAGATCGCTGCGGCTCCAACAGGCCAGGATATTTTGAAATCCCTCCAGTCAATGCACTTTGATATTCCACCTGAGAAGGAGGGGGAACTCAGGCTCAACCTTGGGAAGGCACTGCTTGAGGACGGTATAGTTGAGCAGGGTATATCAGAACTGAAAAAGGCTTCTATGGTTGGTGGTTTCTTTGGAGAGGAAGCAGGCAAGGCAATTGTTGAGTTCTACATTTCAAGGGGTGAACTGGAGAATGCCCTTCCACTCGTTGATGAGTATCTTGCTGGTGAGGTGAGGCTTGACTATCTATACAGGATTGCTTCAGGGTTTGAGAATGCTGGTAATAATGATAGGGCAATGGAGATTTACAAGACGATATACAATGCAAATCCAGAGTTCAGGGATGTAAAGGAAAAGGTTATGCCACCTGCTCCACCTGAGGAGAAAAAGCCAGAAGAGGTTGAAGTTCCATCCATGCCAATCCCTGAATCTGTCCAGAAAGTTGAACCTGCACCTCCAAAGGTTGAGGAACCAGTAATGGTTCAGGAGGCGAAATCTGAGAAGGTTGTGAAGGAAACGAAGAAGGTAAAGGCAGTTAAACTTGACGACGAAAACATAATCTTCGTGTAGGAGGCAGAATGGAATACGAAACTTTCTATGGATTTAAGAGGGAACCATTTTCAGATACACCGGACCCGGATCTCTTTTACAGTGGTCCTGAACACTCAAGGGCATTCATAAAACTTCTACACATAATAAGGAAGAAAAGGGCACTGGGTATCCTCACAGGAGAGATTGGGTGTGGTAAGACCACACTTTCAAGGAAGATTCTTAATGAACTGAAGAAGGATGAGAATATACATGCTGGTCTCATGATACTCACCCATCCTGGTTTTAATGTTGACTGGTTCCTCACAAGGCTTGCACAACTACTGAATGTTGAGACCGACAGTTTTTCACATTCAGAGATTATCGGTGAGATTACAAACAATCTCTTCAGACTTCATCAGGAAGGGAAGCATACTATTGTGATTATTGATGAAGCAAACAACATAACAAATCCCGGGGTAATGGAGGAGATAAGGGGGCTTCTTAACCTTGAACTCACAGGCTCAAGGCTCATAACAATCATACTCAGTGGAATGCCTGAACTGATAAACAACATAAGAACAAATCCTTCCCTTAATCAGAGGGTGTCATCAATAATAAGGCTGTCAAAACTTTCTCTCAATTCAACAAGGGAGTACATAAGGTTCAGGGTGAAGCAGGCTGGTGTTGATAAAGATGTCTTTACCCAGGATGCCATTGATTCCATCTACAATCATAGCAAGGGTGTGCCAAGGCTTATTAATGTGATATGTGATAATGCCCTTCTTGAAGGTGCAATGTTCAGGAAGAACCCTGTTGATGCAGATATTGTGAACAGGGTTTGTGAGGAAATGGGTCTTGGATAATGGGAAAGACTGAAAAGATTACTGAACTTAAAATAAAGGCGAAGAATGCAATGACCAAGAACAAGCTGGATGAGGCAATCCAGCTTTATGAGAAGATACTATCTCTGAATGCTGAAGACCCTGTTACAATGAACGAGATTGCAGAGGCATACAAGAAGAAGGGCGACCTTAACAATGCCAGGAAGTATCTGTGGGATGCACTTGAGGCATACAAAAACCTTGAATATTACCCGAATGCCACTGCAATAGCAAAGAAACTTCTCAACCTTGGTGAAGACGAACTTGAGATAATGGAGATCATGGCAGACCTGTATTCAAAACAGGGTCTCATTGGTGATGCAATAAGCACCTATTATGGGCTTGCAGAGAAGTTTATGAAGGAGAACGATATTGATGGTGTTCTCACCACCTATAAAAAGATAGTTGAACTCACTCCAAAGAAGGCAGACATAAGGCTCAAACTTGCTGACATCTTTGTATCCCAGGAGAAGATTGATGAGGCAATTGAGCAATACCAGGAGGTTGAGAAGATATACAGGGAGCAGGGCAGGGTGGATGATGCAGACCAGATAAAGATGAAGATTGCTGAACTGAGGGGTGAGGCAGTGGAGGAGGCACCAGTCCAGCCATCTGAGGCCGGGAAAGCAGGAGAAGAGGAATTTGTTTTTGAACAGGCAAAACCCGTGTTTGAAGAGAGTAAGGAGACTGCTCCTGTAGAAGAGGCAGAACCACTGGTTGAGGAGGAGGTTGCGGAGAGCATTGAAGAGGAACTTATTTCTGCAATTGAGGGAGAGGATACAATAGTAGGTGTTCCTCAGCCAGAGACAGCCAGTGTTGAAAAGGCTGTTAGTGACTGGATGGACTGGGTTACACTTGCAGAACTCTATGAATCTGTCCAGTCAATTGATGATGCTGTTGAGTATTATACCAAGGCAGCGGATTACTTCTTTGAGACAGGAGATTATGAAAGGGCAGAGGAGTTGTATGCAAAGATTTCAAAACTGAAACCCTTTGAATTAAGACCCATACAGAAACTCATACAGATTGCACTGAAGACAAATGATAAATCAAAGGCTATTGAGGCTTACATCTCACTCCACATCTGTTTGAAAAAGAGGGGAGCAGAGGAAGAGGCACAGAAGGCACTTGAAAAGGCATTGAAGATAGACCCGCACCACCCTGTATTGCAGGAGTACTTCCCTGAACTGGCAGTACAGGAAGAGGTTAAAGAAGAGGTCAAGGAAGAAAAGGTTGCAAAGGAGGAGAAAAAGGAAGAGGTTGTTGCCGAAATAAACTTTGAAGAACTCCTCAAGGAAGAGGAGGAAGCAATATCAATCAAACTACAGGAGCCTACACCAGGGGAAGAAAACATTGATTACCTGCTTGAACAATTCAAGGAGAAGATTTTTGAGAACATTTCAACAGAGGACTTTTCAAGCCATTACGACCTTGGACTGTCTTATAAAGAGATGGGTTTAATTGATGAGGCAATAAACGAATTCAAGATTGCAATGAGGGGTGAGAGGGAAAGGCTGAAATCACTTGAGATGCTTGGACAGGGCTATGAAGACAAGGGCGAATTGAAGACTGCTGAATTGATTTACAAAAGGGCAATAGAGAAGGAGACCCAGAAAGACCCTGTGAAGATGCTGGCATTCCATTATCACCTTGGGGATATATATGCAAGGCAGGGTAAGTTGAAAGAGGCAATAAAGGAGTTCAAGGAGATTGTGGAGATAGACCCTGAATTTGGTGATGTGAAGGAGAAGATTAAAGAGTTAAGCAAGCAATTGATGAAGTCAGCGCCTACCAAGTCCTGAATGCTTGATGCCCGACATTAGGAAATTATCCTTTTTATCATTTTTCCTTTCAGGTTTTTCAGCCCTATCTTATCAGGTTTTATGGAAGAGATACCTGAGCCTTGCCCTCGGCTCAACGGTTTATGCCATCTCCTCTGTTATAGCGGTCTTCATGGTGGGGCTTGGTATTGGAAGTGTACTGTTTGGTCGGTTCTGTGATAGGCGGAGAAGACCCTTTCTTATCTATTTTTTTCTCCAAGTATCCATTGGTGTGACAACAATCCTGATCCCTGTTTTTCACCCGATGATATTAAAGGCTGTGTCAAGCCTTCACTCCTGGATTTTTATGCTCCTTATTATTTCTCCCTTTCTGCTTCTACCGTCAATACTTATGGGTGGAACATTCCCTGTGCTTTCAAGGGCACTTGAACCTGTGTCAAAGGAGAGGGGGGTTGTGCCTGGTGGTCTGTACTTCATCAATACTGCTGGTGGTGTGTCCGGTGCCCTCATAACAGGGTTCTTTCTGATAAAGTATCTTGGAATGAATCTTACCTATGCCATGACAGTCCTTGTGAGTTTTATATCTGGCATGATTATAATTCCATTCATAAGGAATGAGATTGGTGTAAGGGATTATGGTGGGATTGAGAAGATTGGAGGGCTTTTAATTCCCTTCGCAGCGTTCCTCACTGGTTTTTCAGGGATTGGTCTTGAGGTTCTGTGGAACAGGGTTCTCGGTATATACCTTCCAAACACAACATACACCTTTTCAACCATACTTGTGCTTTATCTTATAGGGCTTTCAACAGGTTCTTACATTTACTATAAACGGTTGAAAAAGTTCAATCCATTGTCTGTTGCAGGATTAACACTTACATTCATCTCCGTGTTTATACTGATTTCTCTCCTGTTGCTTCCACATCTACCTGACATAGTGCTGAAGGTGCCATTCGTAAAGAGTCCTGAATTGAGATACATCCTCCCGGCGATTATCATATCCATTTTCCTCTTTTTACCAGCAACGGTGCTCATGGGGATAACTTTTCCCCTGTTCTTGAAGGTTTACATCAGTGAAAAGAGACCCGGTGAAAGCACGGGAATGCTTTACCTTTTTAATACAATTGGGAGCACAATAGGACCACTTTTTGCAGGCTTTTTTCTGATTAAATCAATAGGCACCTACAGGTCTATTGTTCTTCTTGGAGTGATTTACCTTATCATAGGTTTTCTGTTCTTTCTCAGGGACAGAAAAAAACTGATTTTCCCCATCATTGTTTTCCTTCTTATGGGTGCCCTATATATCAGAAGGCCACCAATGATACTTCCGCCTTCCATTAAGAGGGCGAAGAATAGGAAGGATAGGGTGCTTTTCTACAGGGAATTTCCATCAGGCACGGTTGTTGTGGTAGAGGACATGAACACAGGGATAAGGGCATGCTATGTTGATAACAGTGTGGTGGTGGGAACAGCATATGATGCATTGAAGGCAGTAAAACTCCTTGGCAACCTTCCACTTCTGTTTAATCAAAAACCTGAGGATGTGCTTGTCATAGGTTTTGGAACAGGCATCACCACCTCATCGATTGCACTCCACAGGAGTGTTAAATCAATAGATTGTGTTGAGATTGCACGGGGACTTGATACAGCATCTGTTCTATTTTTAAGATACAATAGGGGTGTTATATCTGACAGGAGGGTGAATTACATTGTGAATGATGGAAGGAATTATCTCCTCCAGACAGAGAAAACATACGATGTTATTACATGCGACCCAACCCATCCTGCACTGGGGAGTGGGAGTTTATACACAATGGAGTTTTACTCACTTGTCAGGTCAAGGCTCAAAAGAGGAGGGATATTTGCAGAGTATTTTCCGCTTCACAAACTTGGTAAGAGGGAATTCCTCACAATGCTGAGAACATTCAGGAGGGCATTCCCATACACACTTATATGGATTGGTGGAGCACACGGTGTCATGATGGGTTCAGAAACCCCATTACTCATAAACCCTGATTCACTGAAAATCAGGATGGGAGAAGAAGATGTAATGGATGACCTTGCCTCAATATACTCAGAGACAATCTATAAACTGGGCAAGTCATTCTTCCTTGACCAGGATG
>QNDZ01000107.1 GCA_003646055.1 bacterium | reverse complement strand
GTGTCAACTCTTCCAATGGCAGGTTACCAGGATTTAAAAAATGTCATAATGTCAAGGTCCGGGCTGGGTTGACAAGGTGGTTTTAAGATATAATATTCAATCGTTGTTGGTTTCAAAAGGTCAACCAGAAAACCTAACCCACAGAAAGGAGGTAATATGTCAAGGAAAAAGGTCATAATTATGGGCGCTGCTGGAAGAGACTTTCACAACTTCAACGTGTTTTTCAGGGACAATGAGGAGTATGAGGTAGTTTGTTTCACTGCAACACAGATACCCAATATTGAAGGAAGGAAGTATCCACCTGAACTTGCAGGAAAACTTTATCCAGATGGGATTCCCATTTATCCAGAATCAGAACTTCCAGAACTTATCAAGAAGTATAATGTAGATTTTGTTGTTTTTGCATACAGCGATGTTCCCCATAAGTATGTTATGGACAGGGGTTCAATTGCAATGGCAGCAGGGGCAAACTATCTCCTTCTTGGCCCACGTGATACAATGATTAAATCATCAAAGCCTGTAATCGCAGTGGGTGCAGTGAGGACAGGTTGTGGTAAGAGCCAGACAACAAGGTTCATTGCAAAGGTACTCAAGGATATGGGTAAGAAAATTGCTGTTATAAGGCATCCAATGCCATATGGAGACCTTGTTAAGCAGAGGGTTCAGAGGTTTGAGACATTTGAGGACATGGACAGATACGAATGCACAATTGAGGAGAGGGAGGAGTATGAACCTCATATAAGGATGGGTTCCATAGTTTATGCTGGTGTGGATTATGGAGCAATACTTCAGGAGGCAGAAAAAGAGGCAGATGTGATTCTCTGGGATGGTGGGAATAATGACTTTCCATTTTATACACCAGACCTTTTCGTGGTGGTTGCAGACCCACACAGACCCGGTCATGAACTTGATTACCATCCAGGTGAGGTGAACCTGAGGATGGCAGATGTTGTTGTGATAAACAAGATAGACACAGCCGAGATTGATAACATTGAAAAGGTTCGTGCAAACATAATGGCCACAAATCCAGATGCAGTCATTGTGGATGCTGCTTCACCAATCTTTGTCCAGGAGCCAGAGATGATTAAGGGTAAGAGGGTTCTTGTTGTTGAGGACGGACCAACCCTCACCCATGGTGAGATGGCATATGGTGCTGGTTATGTTGCAGCAAGAAGGTTTGGAGCAAAAGAGATAATAGACCCAAGGCCATTTGCAGTGGGTTCCATAATAGAGACATACAGAAAGTATCCGACAACTGGAACAGTGCTTCCTGCAATGGGTTATGGAAAGAAGCAGATGGAGGAACTCCAGGAGACAATTAACAGGTCTGATGCCGATGTGGTTGTGATTGCTACACCTATAGACCTTGGAAGGATAATAAAGATTAACAAGCCATATGTGAGAACAATCTATGAACTTCAGGTTCTTGGTAAACCCTGTTTGAGAGAGATAATAGAGAAGAAGTTCTCATGAAGAAGGCAGTGATTGCCCTTGGGGGGAATGCAATTCTCCCCAAGGGTTCTTCAGGTGATATACATGAACAGTTTGCAAACACAAGGAAGAGTGTTAAGAGTATACTCCACTTCCTGAATCAGGGATACAGGATTGCCATAACACATGGGAATGGTCCGCAGGCAGGGAATGAACTTGTAAGGAATGAATGTGCAAGGGATATTGTGCCTGAACTTCCCCTTGGTGTAATAGTTGCTGCCACAGAGGGATGGATGGGTTATATGATAGAGCAGTCACTCCAGAATGCCCTGATAAAGAACGGGATAAACAGGGAAGTGGTCACAATTCCCACCCAGATTATTGTTGATAAGGATGACCCTGCATGGAACAACCCCACAAAACCCATTGGCAGGTTCATGACTGAAGAAGAGGCAAGGGTTCTTATGGAGAGAGGGATTCCAGTTATTGAGGATGCAGGAAGAGGATGGAGAAGGGTTGTTCCTTCACCTGACCCAAAGGAGATAGTGGAAAAGAATGTGATAAAGGAACTGGTTGAGAGTGGACACATAGTTATTGCTGCTGGTGGTGGTGGAATGCCTGTTTACATTGAAGAAGATGGAACCTTTGAGGGGCTTGATGGTGTGATTGATAAGGACCTTGCTTCTGCTGTCCTTGCAAGGGATATTGAAGCAGATATACTTGTAATTTTAACAGCAGTTCCCTGTGTTTATCTCAATTTTGGAAAGCCAGACCAGAAGCCTCTAAGAGAATTAAAACTTGCTGAGGCAAGGAGGCTGCTTGAGGCAGGTGAATTTCCAAAGGGCTCAATGGGGCCAAAGATTGAAGCTGCTTGCAGGTTCATTGAATACGGAGGCAAAGAGGTTCTTATCACATCCCTTGATACAGTTGATACTGCCCTTGCTGGAAACGAAGGGACAAGGATAACAGAGTGATGGAACCTGTTCTTGTTGTCCACGGTGGAGCCGGGAATAAGCCCTACTTTATTGAGGAGAAAAAGGATGGTATATCCAATGCACTTGAGGCAGGATATGTAATACTCAAGTCAGGGGGTAGTGCACTTGACGCAGTTGTTAAGGCAGTTGTTGTGATGGAGGATGACCCACATTTTAATGCAGGTTATGGAAGTGTTTGCGGGATTGACGGACAGATTGAGATGGATGCCTCGGTCATGACATCTGATGGGAGATTTGGTGCAGTTGCTGCCATAAAGAATGTGAAGAATCCTGTTCTTATTGCGAGGAAGGTTATGGAGGAAACTGAACATCACCTGATAGTTGGAGAGAATGCAACGAGGTTCGCACGGGTCATGGGCTTTGGGAGTTTTAATCCCCTTACACCTGAACAGGAGAAAAGATACAGGGAGTATAAATCCCCTTCGTATTACAGCAAGGTTGATGAGTTCAGAAAATTATATGGTCTTGGCACAGTTGGTGCCATTGCCATTGATAAAAATGGGGATATGGCAGTCGCAGCATCCACAGGTGGTCTTTTTATGCACCTTCCTGGAAGGGTGGGAGATACACCCATCATAGGTGCTGGAATTTATGCAAATGCTCTTGGTGCGGTTACATTCACAGGATTTGGTGAAAGGATTATGAAAAATCTACTTGGGAAGGTGGTGGTTGAGATGCTCAAGGATTTTGAACCATATGAAGCAGTAAGAAGACTGATTCAACAGTATGATTTCCCATTTGGTGTGATACTTATTGATAAAAAGGGAAGGACAGCGATTGCACACAGTTCAAGGTATATGGCATGGGGAACCATATCAAGAAAGGGTAAACAGGTAGAGATTGAATGATACTTCTGTTTATCTCCTCCGCAGGTATATTTTTTAATACCTATCCTATCTCTGGAAACAGGTATAGTGAAGTCTCTTTAAGCCTTGATGCAACATTATGGAATATTTTTAATCCCCAGATTGATGGTGGGGTAATTCTATCGCCCTCTGATGAGTACTCATTAATTTTATCTCCAGTAAAAACCAGATTTCTGTTTTGCTCAAATGTGAAGGGAACAAGGGTATCCATGGGTCCTGGAGTTATTTTCCCTGGAAGGGGAGATGGAGAATATAAACTCTATCCAGATAGGATAACTCCACAGGCAATTCTTTCAGTAACAGGTATGATTAAGTCCATAAGATACACAGCTGGGTACCACTATATGCTCCAGGGCTCTGCCAGGTCTTCAGACCTTAATCTTTCACTTTTATTTGGAGATTCCCTTTCCATTGGATTAAATGGAGACCTGTATGGCCTTAGGGTGGACGGAAGATTTTATACCCAGGGGAATCTTGGGGTTGCAGTTTTTTACCCGTTCAGGAAGAGGATGGAGTTCATAGTTGGGGTTGACCTTGCTATTTACAGCCCCATTGATAAGGATGAAATTGCTGAAATATTAGAGGATTACTGGAATGGTTCTCACTTTTCAGGTTGGTCTATTGTGGCAGGTGTTGTATTTTCTGCAGGAAGAAAAAGGGTTGAAAATGGGGAAAAAGAAAGGAACGTTTTTGTTGAGGTTACTGATTCATCTGGAAAGTACCTTGACTGTAATATGAGTATAGATGGCTATGGCAGTTTGAATTTTGATGGCCAGAAAAAGATAAGTCTCCGTCGTGGGAATTACAACGTGAGCATTTATGCTAAGGGTTATACACCTGTTGATACACTCCTTGTTGTGAATTCTGACATGTTTTTCCATGTAACAATGAAGAAGTCAGAGAAGAGAGGAAGGGTAAGGATATATTGTTTGATGTCAGATACTGGAAATCCAGTAAAGGCAAACGTGGATATTATAAACTCAGCCACTATTTCTGCATCCACAGATGAGAATGGTCGCCTGTCCATTTCACTCAAACCAGACACATACCTTTTCAGGTTTTCATCAGAGGGTTGCATCACTGTTTCCAAGATGTATGATGTGATGGTGGACAGAACCCTGGTGGATACAGTTTACCTTGAGGTGGTCAGGTGAGAAGGGTTTATAAAGAGCTGCTGAAGATCGGGATAACAGTTCTTCTCTTTTATCTCCTCTTTAGAATGGTTCCCATCAGAAAAATCCAGATGTATTTCAGGTCAAGTGACTATAGATATATCCTTGTGGCCTTTCTCCTTTTTTACCTTTATTATTTTGCCTTTGCATTCAGGTGGTGGTATCTATTGAGGCATGCCTCTGTTGAGCAATCCATCAGTCTTTCTTATCACCACATTCTTATAAGTTTCTTTATGAACAATTTCCTTCCCAGTGCTGTTGGCCAGGATGCAGTAAGGTCTGCATATGCTGGGGGTAAGGACAGGTTTTCCCATTGTCTTGGTGTTGCATTCATTGATAGATTGACAGGGTTTATAGGAATGCTTGTTCTTGGTATTTTTGCGCTGCTCAGCAGTGTCCAGAAGATAAAAATTCTTTCCCTTGTTTATGCAGTTCTTGTTCTGATTCTCATTCTCCTCTATGTTTTGCTCACATTAAGGGGGAGGTTTGTTTGGGTAAAGAAGAAGCTACTCGGTATAAGGTTTCTGAATATAGGGAATGAGATAAAGGCTCTTTACGATGGGTTCAGTGGTTACAGGGAGAAATCTGGTGTTTTAATAAATGCAGTTTTGATTTCAGCAGTTGTTCAGGGTTTTATCACTCTAATAAACTGGGTTATTGCAAAGGGTATGGGAGTGAATGTTTCCTTCTTTTCTCTCCTTGTGCTCCTTCCAATAATAACAGTAGTTAGCCTGATACCAATCACGGTTAGTGGGCTTGGATTGAGGGAATTTTCTTATTATTACCTCTTTGGCCTTATAGGAATAAAGGGAGAGGTTGCTGCATCCCTCTCCCTTATGTTCTACTTTATTTCTGTGCTGGCAAGTGTCCCTGGCGGGATACTCTTCCTGTTTACTAAAAGAAGGTCTTAAATCATACCTTTCAGTATCTTTACAATCTCTTCACCCACCCTTGCCTGACCTTCCTTTGTACTTGCGCCAATATGGGGAGTGCATATGAAGTTCTCAAGTTCAAGAAGTTTGAGGTTTTCAGGGGGTTCCTTTTCAAAGACATCAAAACCAGCACCTTTCACCTTTCCTGATTTCATGTATTCATAAAGTGCTTCTTCATCCACAACACCGCCTCTTGCACAGTTGATAAGGTAAACCCCATCCTTCATCTTTTCAAATGCATCCTTTCCTATTATGTGGTGGGTCTCATCAGTATGTGGAATGTGCAGGGTTATAAAGTCAGAATTTGACAGCAGGGTGTCAAGGTCAACAAGTTCAACACCTTCCATGTCTATTTTGTCCACATATGGGTCGTAGGAAATCACCTTCATTCCAAGTGCAATTGCCCTTCTTGCAACCTCTCTTCCAATCCTTCCAATACCTATAATCCCTAAAGTTTTACCATACAGTTCACTTCCCT
>QNDZ01000106.1 GCA_003646055.1 bacterium | reverse complement strand
GATTTATATTGCTTGGAAAATTGCAGAGGGAGTTTGTGAGGATTATACCAGAGAAGAAACTTGAGTATGCCATGTTTCTTAATTATCTTATATCCGCTGACGAACTTGAAAGGTTCAATATGCTGCCTGATTCAGCAAAGATAATATATGTTGAAAGGTTCTGGAGGAAACTTGACCCAACACCAGGAACCCCGGAGAATGAAGCACTTGATGAGTTTATACAGAGGGTGAAGTATGCAGATGAGCAATTTTCAAGGTTTAATATAAAGGGGAGATATACAGAGAGAGGAAGAATTCTGATTAAGTATGGGATACCTGATGAGGTTGTGAACAGGAGTTTTGAAACAGGTATCCATCCCTATACCATCTGGTATTACCAGACCGGCACAGCCATGGAATTTGTTTTTGTTGACAGGGACGAGAATGGAAACTATGAACTTGTTTACTCCTCTGTGAAGGATGAGCCATACGACCCGAACTGGCAGTCCTATATCCTCCCTGAAGACAGGATAAAGACTATATCACGATAGTCTCTTTAACCAGTTTGTTCTCCCTGAACCTCTTATAGTCAAGTTGTGAGACCTCAGGAATTGTTTCAAATTTTCCCTTCAAGAGGAATTCACCCACAGATTGACCTATTCCAGGTGCCTCCATGACACCATGCCCACTGAATCCTGTTGCAAGGAAAAGGTTTTCAAAATCAGGGTGGAAGGATACAATACCATTCTTATCCTTTGTGTTATGTGCATACAGTCCACCCCACATGGATTGAATCCTGCAGTATTCAGCACCATCAATCCTTGCCTGCATAATGTAGTTTATGAACTCCTCATAGTAATCTTTTTCAGGTTCTGTATCAAATCCTGGTTCCTGTTCTTCCTTTGCCTTTCCAACAAGCCAGTTCATTGCCTCCGGCCTGAAGTAGACACCCTTGTCTATAATTGTGAATGGGATATCAAGCACTCCTTCTATTTCTGGTGGGTTCACAACATAAAGCATTCTTTTCAATGGAACAACAGGAATATTCTGCTCATCTGGAACACCTGAATCTTCAAGTATCTTTGCAGACCATGCACCTGCGGCAAGAACAACTATGTCTCCTTCTATTGTTTCACCACCTGTAATTACACCCTTTGTCCTCCCACCCTCAAAGATAATTCTGTCAACATGGGTTTTCAGTTTAATCTCAACCAGTTCTGGATACATCTCCTTTGTTTTTTCAATGTATGCAACTGCAAGGGGTGTGGGATTCACAAGTCCACAGTCAAGCCCAAGCAGACCCCCTGCAATAGGTTTTAATTCAAGGAATTCAACGATTTCAGGGTCAAGATGCTCAAGCGATGTGTGAAGACCAGGAACCATCTTCTCAATCTCCTCCGGTGTAAGTAGTTCTGTCCTGACCCCTGCCCTGTCCCAGTTTGGTTTGAAATCCTTTATCATATTAAAATTATCCTCATAGAATGTGAAAAGGTATCCCCTCTGGTCAAAACCAATTGATACACCAAATTCCTTCTCTGCCTCTGAAAATCTTTTAATAGAATATGTAGTGAGTTTCATGTTCACCTCTGTTGACCATATATTCCTGAATCCTCCAGCAGAAAGGGATGTTGAACGCTGTGCAAGTGCGTCCATCTCCTCAATGATAACAGCCTTTCCTCTATAACCATTTTTATATAAATGATATAGAATACTTCCTCCAATTATACCACCACCTATGATTATCACCTTATCCATATATCCTCCTTTTTTGGCAATCATAGGAGAAAAATTTCTCAAAGTCAACCCCCGATGTGAAATGAATTCCTTTGACATTTTTATCTTTAGTGGTTATATTCTATAAAAAATGGAGGAGAGGATGGAATTCCAGACAGTGGAATGGATGGGTGATTGTGTTAAAATTATTGACCAGAGAAGACTGCCTGATGAGGAGGTTTATCTTGAGTTGCGCACACCTGAGGATGTATACAGGGCAATAAAGGATATGGCCATTAGGGGTGCGCCTGCAATTGGTGTGGTGGCTGGATATGGGGTTGCCCTTGCTTCAAAAAAGGGAGAGAAAGAGGTAAGGGAGGCAATATCCCTTCTGAAGAGGTCAAGGCCTACTGCATACAACCTTTTTTATGCACTTGATAGAATGGAGAAGGCACTCAATCAGAAGGGGATTTCTTCACTGATTGATGAAGCAATTGCAATCCACAATGAGGACAGGGAGAAATGCCAGAAAATGGGTGAGTACGGTGCTCAACTACTCCCTGATAATGCAACATGCATGACTATATGTAATGCAGGTGCACTTGCAACAGGGGGTATTGGTACTGCCCTTGCAGTTTTTTACATGGCAAAGGAGATGGGGAAAAAGATAAGGGTTTTTGTTCCTGAGACAAGGCCATTTTTACAGGGTTCAAGGCTCACTGCATGGGAACTCATGAAGAACGGGATTGAGACCATACTGATTGCTGACAATGCAAGGGCAATTGTGCTTGAAAGGGAAGGGGTTGATGCAGTCTTTGTTGGTGCTGACAGGATTGTGGGGAACGGTGATACAGCAAACAAGATAGGAACTTTGTCCCTTGCTATTGCCTCAAACTTCTTTGGTGTTCCCTTTTATGTTGTAGCCCCAATCACCACCTTTGATCCTGCAATTGCTTCTGGAAATGGTATACCCATTGAGGAAAGGGCATCAGAGGAGGTGACACATATAGGCGGAAAGAGGATTGCACCTGTGAATATTAAGGTGAAGAACCCTGTCTTTGATGTAACACCTGCCCACCTGATTTCAGGAATTATAACGGAAAAGGGAATACTCCATCCACCATACACTGTTTCAATCAGAAAGATACTATGATATTTTTATTCATAATCCTTTCCATTGAGGAGGATGATTTTATACCCAGACCAGTGCCACCAGAGTGGAGGGTTCCAGCCTCTGAGGTTTACAACATAATGGTGAAAGAGTGGGTTGTTCTTGGAACCCATGAACCTGGTGGATTTGGATTTTTGAACTTCCCAAAATTTGTCATTCCGTATTCAAGGGCAAATGTTGAAGGGATTGAGGCAGGCTTTGATATGCACCTGTTATTACTCAGGTCAGGCTTCTTTATATCAGGTAAATGGGATTCCCTCTTGTCCTCTGGATTTTTTGAGAGTGTGAATCCATATGCAAAATTTCCCTTTATCCTGAATGCTGGTTATCTGTTAAATAATGCCTTAAAACCCACAGGTTCATTCACAGTGTTTTACCCTTCTGGAAGAAACCTTTTCGGGATAACAGGTGGCTACAGGAATTCCCTTTATGGTGGGGTTGTCCTCCAGTTCTCACGATTGAGATTTACCATGGGTAAGGATATTGCAGGAATAATGTTTTTTGATGATGAATGGTTTTTGCGGGTGAGGTATGGTTTTCTACTGCCACCAGTGTATGATAGGTGGTTCAAGACACCTGAATACAGTTTCAGTGCCACAGCATCCCTCGACCTTTTCTATTTGAATACATACTTCAGGATTGACCTTCTTGGAAAAAAATACAGGGCTCTCTTTAAAAGGGGGTTCCTTCAAATATTCTATATATCCGATGATCGGATAACCGGGGTTAAGGGGACTGTGGAAAAAGTCCTGGGCAAGGTTCATTTTTATGCTTATTCCAGTGTTTCAGGGAGAAACATAACCACCACACGTGAACTCAGGGGTGAAATGGGCATATTTATAAAGCCAGAGGGATGGATAATTCCTGCAATGGGTATCTTTATAAACACGGATAAGGAATGGAGGTTTGCCATTGGGATGGGGATGGAGTAATATATTCACAAGGAATGAAAGAATAGTTATATCCTTTATAATCGGGATACTCATACTTGGAGGAATTGTAAAGTCTTTTGTTCCAGAGAAGGAGACTATGGTTGAGATAGAGAAAAAAACGGAGGTGAATATATTCCCCATAGATGTGAACACTGCATCCAGCGAACTTCTTCAGGAGGTTCCAGGTATTGGACCAAAGACAGCAGATGCAATAATTGAGTTCAGGGAGAAAAGGGGCAGGATAAGGAAACTTGAGGAACTTCAGATGATAAAAGGCATAGGAAAAAAGAAGATAGAAAAATGGAAGAAGTATCTCACAGTGGGCAGGGAATGAAAAATATAAAGGGGTATACGCTGAAAGAACTCAGGGAACTCTTTACCTCAATGGATGAAAAGTCATTCAGGGCTGACCAGATATTCAGGTGGCTCTGGGTGAAGGGGGCTGAAGACTTTGAAAAGATGACAGACATATCAAAGGCCTTGAGGGAAAGATTAAAGAATGAATTCTATATCTCATCCCTTGAACCTGCCCATGTATCCACTTCAAGGGATGGTTCAATAAAGTATCTCTTCAAACTTGAGGATGGAGAGACAATAGAGAGTGTATTTATCCCTGAAGGGAAGAGAAGAACAGTGTGCGTTTCAACCCAGGTTGGATGTGGAATGGGTTGTAAGTTCTGTGCAACAGGCAAGATAGGGCTTATCAGAAATCTTTCCTTTTATGAGATTGCAGACCAGGTTCTTTCAGTCCAGAAAATCACAGGGGAGAGGATAACCAATGTTGTGCTTATGGGAATGGGTGAACCCTTTGCAAACCTTGATGAGGTATTAAAGGCATTGAGGATAATAAATAAACACATAGGTATAGGTGCCAGGAAGATAACTGTATCAACAGCAGGGATTGTTCCAGGGATAAAGAGGTTTGCAGAAACGCCCTTCCAGTACAAACTTGCCATCTCATTAAATGCAGCAATACAGGAAAAGCGTGAAAAGATAATGCCTGTGGCAAAGGCATACACTATAAATGATATTATGGATGCACTTGATTATTATTACTCAAGGAAGCACCTCAGGGTTACCTTTGAGTATGTGCTTTTCAAGAATTTCAATGACTCTGAAGAGGATGCAGAGGCACTTGGGGCGATTGCATCACGGATACCTTCAAAGATAAACATCATTCCATACAATCAGGTTGAAGGATTCCCCTATGAATCGCCAGATGAAGATGATGTTAACAGGTTTGCTGAATACCTCTACCCAATAGCACCTGCCGTTACAATCAGATGGAGCAGGGGAAGGGATGTCCATGCAGCATGTGGCCAGTTAAGGGGGATGTACACATGATATTTTTGTTCTTTGCCTTTGTCAGGATAACTGGTTACAATGATTATATCACAATCCCCGGGTATCCTGAAATCCCTGTCCTGAGATTCTATACACAGGATACAGCAGGCCTGGACATAAAAGTGGAGTATGCTGAATCATTACTGAAAGAGCCCATTTATCCCCATCAACCACCCAGGAGAAAAAACCTTCCACCACCTCCATTCTACTTGAAAAAATCTGTTTATGCCACGGACAAATTTATACCTGAAGAACTGTATAGCATAAAAAAACTTGGATACAGAAACGGGAAACCCCTCTTCCTTGTGGAAGTGCATACACACAGGTATAATCCTGCAAAGTCCATATTGAGGTATCCAAAGGATGTTCATATTAAGGGTGTAAAAGGGGTAAAAAGGAAGTCCATATACTCTGTGCTCTTTGTTGGAAGAGAGGAGTATTTGAAAAAGATTAATGACCTGATTGTTTACAGACTTCTCCAGGGATACAAAACCGATACATTTGTTGTGAATACAACAGATACCTCTATCATAAGGCAGGGAATTATGAGCAGAAACCCTGATGCCGTTGTTCTTGTTGGTGATGTGGATGTTATCCCCACCTTCACTGATACTTTGAGCGGGTGTTATGGAGACCTTTACTATGCCTGTGATTCACTCTCTTATAGTTTTTTTGTACCCAACAGAATATACGGAAGATTGAGCGGTGATACCACAACGATTGTGGATGTCATGGATAAGGTT
>QNDZ01000105.1 GCA_003646055.1 bacterium | reverse complement strand
AGATTGTGGAGGCGCTTTGAGTGAGATATTTCTTCTTCTAAAATACACCATGAAGAACAGGGGCAAGGGTGGGAAGATTTCAAAGATTCTCTCGCCCATACTCCCAATATTTTTTATGCTGGTGTTTGGGGTTCCAGTGGGTGCACTTGCTTACAAAATCCTGTCCCCTGTGAATACATATATACCAGCAATTGTACCAGAGGGATATACATTGATGGATGGGATTGTTTCACTTATAATTATAATCCTCTCATTCCTTTTCTTTCTGGGTTACTCCCCAATGATAATATTCACCCTTTTTGAGAATGAGACAATTCCTTTCCTCCTTTCGCTACCCGTAAAAAGGATAAGTGTATTTACTGTATCCTCATATGATGCACTCGGAACTGCTGGTGTTCCAGCATGGTATGTTGTATCATTTCCCATAATTTATACCATTGTATTGAAAATATCACCTGTTGTTCCAGTACTCTCGTTCATATTCTATATCGTTTTGCTCATTGCAATCTCAAACCTGTTTGCAATGGTTCTTTCAAGGTTTGTGAGCAGAACAGGTGCAAAACGGGGTGGGATGATTGTATATTTCATAACACTGTTTCTCTATCTGATTATCTACACCCCTCTTTCCAGCACAAACAAACAAAACGTGGTTGAATTTGCACAGAAATTAAAAGGGCTTTTCCATATATCACTATCACCCTTTCTTCCATCCACATGGCTTATAAATGGGATGAAGGGTAGTGTTTCAGGACTATTCTACCTGCTCGCCCTTTCACTTTTCCTGTATGTCCTCACATATCAGTTATCAAAAGGCATGGATTTCTATGTGGAGAAAAGGGTTGAGAGAAAAAAGGTAAAGTTCACACCATTCTCTATGCCCCTCTTCAGAAAAGACTGGTTATATTTTAAGAGGGAACCCATGAACCTCTACCTTGTTGGGTTCTCCCTGCTATTTCCCCTGATTATGTTTACAAGCTCAAGAGACCCCTTTGCCATTCTGATTATGGGTGTCGCCATTGCAGGCATGTATGTACCCATGCTAACAGCAGGGCTGTACACCATTGAGCGGAAATCCTGTCCCCTACCCCTTACCTTCCCTCAGAACCCTTCAGGTACCCTGCTCACAAAAACAATCCTTCCTACCCTGACATTCTCTTTGATTGCCCTTATCATATCCATTCCTGCCATTGTTATAGAGCCTTTAACCATCATTCTTATAGCCTGGTTCCCTCTACTCTACTACTTACTCTCCCTCTTCACCCTGTACCTCCTTCTATCAAGGCCATCAAGAGACCTTACAAAAAAGAACATTCTTGATCTGTGGGAAATGTTGTTGATGGAATTCAGCACAATACTTATTGCCAGCATGATTTATCTTGCTGGGGGACTGTACATGAGTACACTTAGAGGGGATGAGCAAAAACTCCTGCACCTCATGTCAAAAAATCCTGTTCTCTTCCATGCGCTTGGAATAGGTTTACCCACCTTTGCCATAATAATGCTCATCCTTCTAACTGGGCTTTTTAGAGGAAAAATAAAAAGAATGGGGGATAGGATTTGCGGTTAAAGAGGATTGTTCTCACTGGATTTAAAAGTTTCCCAAGAAAATCCACATTGGAGTTTGGGCCTTCTCTAAATGTGATTGTTGGACCCAATGGTGCTGGGAAATCAAATATCATAGATGCAATAAAGTGGGCACTCGGAACAAACAGTGTGAAAGAATTGAGAGGCAACAAACTTGAAGATATAATTTTCTCTGGCACAGAGAACAGGCCTCCAATGAATATGGCTGAAGTGCAACTTGTGTTTGAAAACAACGGTGCAATACCTCTGGATTACGATGTGATTGAGATTAAGAGAAGGTATTACAGGGATGGAACAGGTGAATTTTTCATAAACAATACTCCATGCAGGTTAAAAGATATTGTGGAAAACTTTGCTAATACAGGCATCCTTCACAGTATTCTTGACACAGGTTCAATATCAAAACTCATTCTATCAGACCAGCAAAAAAGAAGGGAACTATTTGAGAGTGTAGCAAATATAGGTAAGTACAGGGAAGACAGAAAAGATGCCCTGCAAAAACTTGAAAGAACAAACGGAGAACTGGAAAAACTCCAGACCGTACTTGATGAACAGATGAAATTTGCACGTTCCCTCAGACATCAGGCTTCTAAGGCAAGGGCATACAGAAGAATTGTTGAGGAAATCAGAGAACTGACCTACAGGATTGGCTGTATAGAGATTTCACGCATAAACAGTAAACTTGATGACCTGAGAAAAAGACTGGAGGAATTGAGCAGAAGATTGAAAAAACTGGAAGAAGAAAAAAATGCCCTGCAGGAACAGAGGGAATTTCTTGTCCGAAAGATCACGGAAAAGCAGGAAATCCTACAGGCAATTGAGAAAGAAGAAAAATCCTATATGGATAGGTTCATTGAGGTGAAGAGTGAATTGTCAAGAATACAGGGAACACTGGAAAATCTGAAAAGAAATCTGGAAGAGTATGATAACCTTAAAGACCTTGATAGAGAGGTAATAAAAATCAGATACAGTGAAAAAGAACAGCAACTGAATCAGGTGAAGGAAGCCGTTGAAAGGACCAGGAGAATTATTAGACAGATGGAGGATGAAAAAAGAGAGATTGAGAATGGAATATGGAATACTGAGATAGAACTCACCAGGATTACAGAAAGAATGGAGGGCCTTAAAAAGAGGGAGAAGGCTCTACTGGAAAGGATTGAGGGCCTCAATAGTGAAAAAAATGAACTAAAATCCATTCGTCCAGAACTTGAAGAAAAACTATCAGATATACAGGCAAAACTTGAGGATAATTCAAAAAATTTGAATAGAATATTTGCAGATATGGAAAAACTCCAGAAGGAAAGGTCAACAATCCTGAGACAGAGGGAGGAACTTGATAGAAAAAGGATGAGAATTGAAGAGGAACTCAATGTATTGAAAAACCTAAATATTGAATCATCAAGGATTCCTGAAAAACTGAAGAAGAATTTTGAAATCACCACTGCCATTGAAAGGGTTGAGATAAAAAAGGGTTATGAGATACCAGTTGAAAGTGCCCTCTCCTCCCTGATGTATGCACTTGTTGATAAAGACGATTCTATTTCAAGAATGATTGAATTCTCAAAAAAAGAGGGCATCGGGAATATTGCCTTTGTGAGACGTGATTATGTCAGGAAATCAAAAAATGTAAATCTTGCTGAAGCAGTGAAAAATGACCCTGATGGATTCATATCAGGTGTTCTTTCCAACTTCATCCTTGTTGATTCAATAGAACATGGATTGGAACTGTATAAAAAGAATGGTGGTTTTTATGTCACCCCAGAAGGGGATGTTGTAATATTTGGGGCTGTAATGCTCAGGGGTGAAGGGGTAGGTCCTGTTCTTAAGAAAAGCAGGATTGAGGATATGGAAAGGGAGATAAAAGAACTTTCCAGCAGTATAAATAAAAAGGAGAAGAGACTCCTTGAGATTTCAAAGAAGGTTGATGAGTTGAATCAAAACAGAAAGGAACTTGAAAGAGAGAGGGATACAATCACCAGTGAGAAATCAGCCATTGACATGGAGTTGTCAAGGAACAGGTACAGACTTGATGAACTTGAGAAAAGGCTTGGTGAAATTAAAAAGGAACTTGAAGCCATAGAGAAAGAGAAAATAGCACTTAAAGATAAGGAGAAGGATTTAAAACAACAGGAAGAGTATTTAAAGAATAAACTCAATAATATTCAACGTGAAGAGGAAAGAAAGACCAGGGAGAGAAACAAACTGCTGACTGAACTTGAAAAGGTGGAGGGGGAATACAGGCAACTTGAAGCCACCATACGTGGGCTTGAAAGATACGAAAAGATTCAGGAAGAGATATCCGACTACCAGACCAGGTATGAGAAACTTGAGGTGGAAAGGAACGAACTTGAGGAAAAACTGAGGTCTATTTCCGAACAAAAAAATGAAGGGGAAAACACACTCAACAAACTCCGCAATGAGTTGAACAGGATAAATGAGAGCATAGAAGCATCAGGTAGAGATATTCTGGATGTCAGCCTTGATAAGGAACAGGTTGAAAGCGAGATAAAAAGGCTTGGGATTGAGAAGGAAAATATTGTGCAGCAGGTGATGAGGGAGACAGAAAAGACCCCCATTCCACAGGAGGGAGAGAATCTGGATGAACTGAAAGAGGAACTTGACAGGTTGATAAAGAGAAAAGAGGGAATGAAAGAGGTCAACATACTTGCTGTTGAAGAGTATGAGAAGATAAAAGAGGAAATTGACAGGCTCCAGGTGCAGAAAAAGGACCTTGAAAGGGCAAAGGAAGACATTATCAATGCAATCAACTCCATAGATAGAAGGGCAGAGAGGGAATTCACAAGGACGATAAATGAAATCAGAAGACAGTTCCAGAGGATATTCACAAGGCTCTTTGGTGGTGGTCAGGCGGATATAAGGCTGGAAGGAAGAAGCCCTCTTGAGGCAGATATTAACATCTATGCACGGCCACCAGGTAAAAAGATGAGCCAGATGGAACTGCTTTCAGATGGTGAGAAAACCCTTACCGCCATCTCCCTTCTTATAGGTGTGATTCTTACCAGAAACATAGGGCTTATTATCCTTGATGAGATTGATGCACCCCTTGATGAAAAAAATGTTGAAAGATTCCTCGAGGTTCTGAGGGAGGAAACAGGGGACAGCCAGATTATCCTGATTACCCACAACAGAAGAACCATGGAAGAAGCAGATTATATATACGGTGTGACAATGGAAGAAAAGGGTATTTCAAGTGTATTGAGTATGAGCAAGGAGGCGTTGATTTGAAAATCACAATAATTGGCTCTGGTTATGTGGGTCTCACAACAGGGGTCTGCCTTTCCCATCTTGGACACCAGGTTGTCTGTGTTGACAATGATGTTGAAAAAATAAAACTTCTTAAACAGGGAATATCACCTATTTACGAACCCGGACTTGAGGAACTTCTTAAAGAAGGGATGGAGAAAGGAACCCTTTCCTTCACCGACTCTATTGAAGAGGGAACAAAACACGGGCTTGCCATCTTCATATGCGTGGGAACACCTCCAAGGGAGGATGGTAGCGCTGACCTCAGTTCCATTGAATTTGTTGCCACCAGAATAGCCGAAACAATGGATGAATATAAACTCATCATAGAAAAAAGCACTGTCCCTGTTCAAACAGGACTGAAACTTAAAACAACCATTGAACTCAACAACAAAAGGGGTATTGAATTTGATGTTGCTTCCAACCCTGAATTCCTGAGAGAAGGCTCTGCAATAAAAGATTTTCTGTATCCTGACAGAATCGTCATTGGTGTGGAGAATGAAAGGGCTGAGAAATTGATGAGGGAGATTTATGAGAAGATTGATGCTCCGTTCATTGTTACAAATATACAGAGTGCTGAAATCATAAAGCACGCATCCAACTCCTTTCTTGCAATGAAAATTTCATACATAAATGCTGTAAGCATGGTGTGTGAAAAGGCTGGTGCTGATGTAAAAGAGGTTGCACGTGGTATGGGGCTTGACCACAGGATAGGTAAAGAATTCTTAAATGCAGGTATTGGTTTTGGTGGTTTCTGTTTCCCAAAAGACCTGAAGGCATTCATCAAAATCTCAGAGGACCTTGGCTACCATATGAATCTTCTGAGGGAAGTGCTCAAGATTAATCAGGAAATCAGGGAGTACTTTATAACCAAGGTAAGAGACCTCTTATGGAACATAAAGGGTAAAAAAATTGCAATTCTTGGTCTATCCTTCAAGCCAAACACCGATGACATAAGAGAGGCCCCATCAATATACATAATCAAAAAACTCCTGAAGGAAGGTGCCAACATCTCTGCCTATGACCCTGCTGCAATGGAAAAGATGAAAAAGATTTTTCCAGACATTGATTATAAAGAAAATCCCTATGACACCCTTGGTGATGCAAATGCACTCCTTATTCTAACTGAATGGGAGGAATT
>QNDZ01000104.1 GCA_003646055.1 bacterium | reverse complement strand
TTTTGATATTTAAACACTTATTGGGAAGTTGATATGTTACCCACATATTCATTTTTTCATTCGCTCAACATTGTTCCTTATGGTTTTCCACATACATTCAATCTAATCATTTCAATGTCAGATTGTTATAAACAAAATAAAAAACATGCAGACAAAACAGTTAAATTCTGCTTTTCAGAGTTTGATTTTTTAATTTGCATCAGATTAACCCTGCCTATTACATAACCAGTTGCAATTTAAAAAGATAGAAGAAAATATCCAGAGAGACAAATGTTACCTGTTAATGACTGACCCCGGTTATTTATGGAGGTGGGAGGGTTGTAGGAGGGGATTCAGTGAGGATAGAGTGGGACGCGGAAAAGAGGATTTTTCCCGTGGAAGCAGTCCTTACCCTTGGATGGAAAAGGGGTTGACAAGAAAACCAGTTTATTATACTTACATAGAAATAATGATTTCAGTATTCACTCTTGTGGAGAGATAAAGGAAAGTATGCTAACCTTTGAAGATGGAGGTAAGTAATGGTTATTTTATTGTTGTTTTATACTAATCTTAAGCTCCCTGGGATTGAAGGGTATTCAGATAGATGGTTAGAAAGTTCTATGGGCATAATGGATATTTCTCCTGCACTTATGGACATAAACAATGATGGTAAGCAAGGGATATTCATTGCCTGTGATGATGGAGATGGTGATGGGAAAGGGAAGGTATATGCTTATGATTCAGACTGGAATTTGATGTGGACAAGGGATGTGGGTATTATTAAAAAGGTTACAAAAGATGAGCCTATGAAAACAGAAGGTAAAGAAGAACGGAAGAAATGCAAAGAGGTAGGGATAAGTATATCGGGTGCTGTTTTTAATCCTTTAAGGCAGTTTGAAAATGGTATAGAAGACTTTAACCATGTTATTACTGGAGGGATATTTATTGAAGGCCCGCGTTTACATTTGAGATGCCTTCTCTCGTATTATTTCCCAATACATACTACTTATGTGGAGATCCTTGATGATAATGGTATACCAATAAGTGTTGAATATTATTTGGAGATATGGGAATCCAATATAATACTTAATTGCGTAGAGTATACCTTTAAGAATATTACTTTTTCCTGTGGAAGCGGTATAATAATAGGATGCAGTGCCTTAGACTCACGAATTGGCAGAGGCCCTATAAAACGTAATTTTTTCTATCCAATAACCTTTGGCGTTTCCTTTAATACATTATTCACCTTACATCTTGGGGAAAATATCTATATTACCCCTTATATGAACGCTAAGCATTATGTTTTTACAAAAAAGGATGAGCCTTATTTTAGAGTTGAAGGGATATCCGGAGGAATAGGGATAGAATATCATTTCAAGACTTCTAAAAGGTGGAGAAGATGATTTATTTAATAATTTTATCTATGGTTTCTTTCAGTAAGTACATTGGTGATAAAGGTTCGGCATGTTTGATTGTACCTCAAAGATTATCCCCTTTTATTTTGTATGAAACTCCAAGAGGGGATTACGGTGATAAGAATGTGACAAAAAAATAGGGATAATAACAACAATGGGGATCTTAAAATCATTCAAGTGGGATAATGAAATAATTGCAGGATCTTTTTTAGGTGGAGGAGTGCGGATGAGAATCTCTTCTCTGATACTAAGTGTTCTATTTATTTACTACCCTGACTTTTTAATGAATCACCCTATATCGGTAGAATCAGATTTACATCTGTGGGAATGTAATTTATTATTAGGACTTAAAAGAGTAATTAGAAATGGTTATCAGGTTTTTCTTGAATCTGGGACAATTTTGGCATACGGCACTTATTCTACTCAAATGGCAGGAAAGGTCCCAAGTATTTATCATTTTCCTAATATTTTATCACAAAAAATCGTGCCTTAGTTGATTTTTAAAGAATGGATGAAGCCTTGACAGAAGGGTTAATTTTAATATTATATTCACACACGGCGGCATCGTCTAGCCAGGTCCAGGATACCTGGTTCTCAGCCAGGAGACCGGGGTTCAAATCCCCGTGCCGCTACCATCCTTGGGGAGTCGTCCAATTGGCAGGACACTGGACTCTGGATCCAGGAATCGGGGTTCGAGTCCCTGCTCCCCAGCCATTTTTATTATGCTACTACCAAGATATGTTTTTCTGACAAAGGGGATTGGTGTGCACAGGGAGAAACTTGCCTCCCTTGAAGCAGCATTGAGGAGTGCAGGTATTGCAGGTTTCAATCTTGTTAAGGTTTCAAGTATATTCCCACCAGGATGCAAATTGATTTCAAGGGAGCAGGGTATAGGAATGTTGAACAAAGGGGAGATTGTTTTCACTGTCATGGCAGAAAACTCCACAAATGAACCAGAAAGACTGATAAGTGCCTCAGTGGGGCTTGCCATCCCCAGGGATACAGAACAGTATGGTTATCTCTCCGAACACCATGCCTTTGGTCAACCCCCTGAACAGGCTGGAGAGTATGCTGAAGACCTTGCTGCAAGTATGCTTGCCACAATCCTTGGTGTTGAATTTGACCCTGATGCAAACTATGATGAGAAAAAGGAGATATGGAAAATCAGTGGGAAGATTTATTCAACAACCAATGTTACTGCGTCAGCAAGGGGTGACAGGAGGGGTTACTGGACAACTGTGATTGCAGCAGCAGTCTTTATTGTATGAATACATTTATAGACATCTCCACAGGTTATAAAGATTCTGATTTTGTTATTTTTCCTGTTGCTTATGATTCCACTTCATCACTCATTCCAGGAGCGAGGTTTGGTCCCGGTGCGCTACTCTCCGCTTCTAGAGGGCTTGAGTACTATGATATGGACATGGGAGACAGGATTACTCACAGGATTTACACCATGCCTGAAGATGAGCCGCCTTTAGAACCAGAAAAGATGGTTGAGTGGGTTGAGAATAAGGTGGATAAAATCCTTAAAGATGATAAGTTCCCCATACTACTTGGTGGGGAGCATACAATAACACTTGGGGTCGTGAATCCCATATTGGAAAGGTACAGAGAACCTGTAATCCTTGTGTTTGATGCCCATTACGACCTGAGGGATGAATATGGAGGGTTCAGGGTCTCCCATGCAACTGTCATGAGGAGGGTCTCTGAAAAGATGCCAGTATATTTTTATGGTCAGAGGGTTGCGTCTCAGGAAGAATTGATATATTTAAGGGGAAAGAAGAGCCTGTTTACAGGTCTGGATGGACTGAAGGGCAGAAAGGTTTATGTTAGTGTTGACCTTGATGTGCTTGACCCTTCTGTTTGTCCTTCAGTAAGTAATCCAGAGCCTGGTGGCTTGAGTTTTGAAGGTTTACTGAATGTGCTAAAAAATGTTTTTGATTTGAATGATGTGATAGGTTTTGACATAGTGGAATTGCAGCCTGTGAACAATCCATTTTATGGTTCATATACGGCTGCAGTGCTTTTGAAGAAAATGATAATGATGAAACAGGGGAGGTTGAATGGCTAATACAAGGTCTGCAGAGAAAAGGGCAAGGCAAAATATCAAGAGGAGGCAGAGGAACAGGGGCATGAAGACAAGGATTAAGAACCTGACAAAAAAGGTTCTCTCAGAAAAGGACAGAGAAAAGGCAATTGCCCTTCTAAAGGAGTTGTATTCTGTTTATGATAAGGCAGTCAAGATAGGTTTCATACACAGGAATACTGCTTCAAGGAAAAAATCAAAGATTACGAAAAGGGTTAATCAGCAGTTGCAAGCACAAGGCCAGTAACCCTTTCAGCCCCATTTAATTTCAGCACCCTGGCACATTCATTCAGGGTGCTTCCTGTTGTCATAACATCATCAACGAGCAGTACATGGCCTTCAACATCAAGGGTGCATCTGAATGCACCCTTTACATTTTCCATTCTTTTGTTCCTGTCCAGTTTTGTCTGGGATACTGTATTCTTAGTTCTCACAAGTAAAGGTTGATAGGGTATTCCAGTGAGTTCTGAAAGTCCCCTTGCCAGAAGCTCAGACTGGTTGTATCCCCTCTCCCTTGATTTTACCCTGTGCAATGGGACTGCAGTGATTGAATCAATCTTTGTATCCCTGTAATGGGTGAGATAGGTGATGTAGAGGAAGTTCACAAGTTTTTCAGATAGTTTTGTTTTGCCGCTGTACTTGAAAAGATGTATAATTTCGTCAAATGGAGGAATGAACATGCCAAAGGCTGAAACCTCGTCAAGATATTTGAGCCTTTTGACCCGTTTTCTTGCTGTGCGTGAGGGCACAATTTTGCCAATACAACTTCCACAGACAACCACTTCTTCATTTTTGAGCCTCCTTCCACAGACTTCACAGATAGGTGGAAATATAAAATCAATCAATGGCTTAAATATATTCATATTGATTTCTTTTAAGGTTCAGCATTAATCCCAAAAGGGATAGTGATATAACAAGGTTGGTCCCACCATAACTCAGGAAGGGTAGGGGAAGCCCAACAACTGGAAGTAAGCCAAGACACATACCAACATTCACAACAAAATGGAAGAAGAAGTAGAAGAAGATACCAAGACCAATGAGACGGGTGAACCTACCCCTTGATTTGAGTGCCACATCAAGCACCCTTATCAAAAAATATGTGTAAAGGGCTATAAGGAGAAAGGTTCCTATGAATCCAAGTTCTTCTCCAATGACAGAGAATACAAAGTCTGTGTTTTTCATAGGTATAAATTTGAGTGTCTTTAACTGTCCTTTAAGGTATCCCTTTCCAAGAAGCCCACCAGAACCTATGCTTATCTTTGACTGGATTATATGCCACCCTGAACCAGTTGGGTCTTTATACGGATTCAGGAAAACAAGCAGCCTTGCCTTCTGGTATGGTTTCAGCATGTTCCACAGGACAGGTGTTGTTAGACCCACCCCAATGTTTAATAGGAGTAAAATGATTGTAAGTATGAACTTTCTTCTTGATGCCAGAACAACACCAATAAGAAAAACAAAGAATACTGTATATGTGACTATGTGGAACGAGAAGATAACACTGAGAAGGGGTGATATGATGAGGAAGAATGTGCTTTGGGGAAGCCCATATCCTGAATATATTCCCATGAATATGAGGAAGATTATAACTGCTGTCCCAAAATCTGGTTCAATGAGAACAAGTCCCGCTGTTAT
The DNA here is from genome assembly GCA_003646055.1 of bacterium. GTDB lineage: Bacteria > Hydrothermota > UBA3072 > UBA3072 > B12-G15 > B12-G15. Next base: position 894 of record QNDZ01000104.1, on the reverse strand, counting down.
ACCTGCAACCAGGAAGGACATAGTTGAGTCCCTCAATGTGTAAATTCCTGGCTTTCTGCTCAATAATCTGGGTATAAACACAATCAGTGTAAGTTTCGCAATTTCTGAGGGCTGGAACTGGAAGTTGCCAAGATATATCCATCTGTGCACCCTTCCTCCAGATAGAAGAACGATTATCAGTAGAATGATGGATATGATGTGAAGTATCATTGAGTATCTGAGGATAAATTTTAATTCAACTGTGGCAAAAAAAAGAAAGAATGGTATGCCAATGGCAATATACAACAGGTGTTTCTTAAAGTAAACGAGTGCATCAGGGTAGTTTGCTGTGAACTGGGTTGCAATCCCAAAAAGGATGAGTGCAATCCCTGAAATGAGAAGATTCTTATCCGATGTTAGTGATTCCTTCAATACGGAGAAGAAATTTTTTCCATTCAATACCAGCAGTAAACCCTCCTATTGTTCCATCCTTTTTTATAACCCTGTGGCATGGGACGATTATTGGAACAGGATTTTTACTTAAGTAAAGACCTGCGGTTCTTGGGTGTATTCCATTCCTTTTAGCAATCTCCTTGTAACTCACAGCCTCTCCATAGGGAATCTCCATCACACTCCTGAAAAAGGCTTTAAGATGTTCAGGAAGCAGTATGCTGATACCCCTGAAATCAACCTTCTCCCCATCAAGATAGTGGGATATAAGTTCTTCAACCTTCTCAAGTATTGGTATGGTTTCTCCGTTTGTATCAATCCTCCTCCCAAGAAGTATTCCAGTAATTACATTATCCTTACCAATAATTGTTATTGGACCAATGGGGCTGGACAGAACCTTAGTTTTCAACGGGCTTCCAGTTGATAAGATTGCATCCGTTCCCATTGCACTGAACAAAGATGTCA
>QNDZ01000103.1 GCA_003646055.1 bacterium | reverse complement strand
GACATAAAATCATCCTTTGGTGTGACCTTTGACTTTGGCAATTATGAAGGGATTAAACTCTACCATTTAATAGTGAGAGAGGGTGGTTCAGAGGGTGGAAAGGTTCTTATTGATATTCTCACATCAGGAGGAAAGATATACCTGCCACTTGTGCCAGGTGAGTATCTATGGACTGCTTCAATCATAGACACAGATGGGAATGAATCTGTTCCTGTATCAGGTGCATTCACAATAGAGATGTAACTACTCCTTCAAAAATTCAGATGCATTTTCCGGGGGCATTGGGTTGATATAAAACCCGGTGCCCCACTCAAAACCTGCAACCCTTGTCAGTTTTGGTATTACCTCAATATGCCAGTGGTAGTCAAATTCAATTGAAGGCCATTTCCCTGACATCTGGGTTGGTGCAGTGTGAATAATAAAGTTGTAAGCAGGGTCGTTCAAAACATTGTAGTATTTAGGGAAAAGATACATAAACACCTCTGTAAGTGCTTCAATCTCTTTATCGCTTATTTCTTCAAAGAAGGCAGAATGCCTCAAGGGAAGAATCCACACCTCAAATGGAAATCTTGATGCATAGGGTGTAAATGCAATAAAGTGGTCGTTTCTAAACACTATCCTCCTTCCATCGTTAATCTCCCTTTCTATTACAGAACAGAAAACACAACTGTTGCTCTTGCTGAAAAAATTCCTTGCACCATACAATTCTTCTGATACCCTCTTGGGAACAATCGGAGTTGCTATTATCTGGGAATGGGAATGGGAGAGAGAGGCACCAGCCTCTGACCCATAATTCTTAAAGATAAGTATGTATCTCAATCTTTTGTCTTTCTTCAGAGCAAGATACCTTTCCCTGTATGTCTCAATCACAAGTTTAATCTCATCAGAGGTCATATTGTAGAGAAACTTTGTATGCTCCGGTGTTTCAATTATCACTTCGTGCCTACCAACACCATTCATGTGCTGATAAATGCCTTCTTTAATTCTGTGGGTCTCTCCTTCTGATACAAGTGCTGGAAACTTATTGGGAACAACCCTGACCTTCCACCCAGGTGTATTGGGCTCTCCACTCTCTCTAACAGAATAAACCTCAGGCGGCGTTTTATCCTCGTTACCCACACAGAAGGGGCAAAAACCCTTGCTTATTCTTACACCTCTGTCTCCAGCAAAGTCATCTGGCCTCTTTGCCCTCTCTGTGGCTATTATCACCCATCTACCAATAACAGGGTCTTTCCTTAATTCAGGCATCTCCCCTCCATTCTTTTGGCATTACAATAACACCTTCCTGTGTAACCTCCACACCATATCTGTTAAAGTTTTCCATAAAGTTTTTGTCTTCAATTTTGTTGTTCTTATCAATAATACATCCCTTTATATAAACAGAATCCCCTATCAAAACATTGTTAAAAATTATGCTATCCTCTATAATAGCCCCTTTCTTCACAATCACCCCTGGTGAAATTATACTGTTCTTTACCTTTGCTCCCTCTATCCTGCATCCATTGGATATAAAAGAATTTTCAACCACTGAATTTCTGGATATGTATGCTGGTGGAAGGGAAGGGTGGTATGTCCTTATAGGAAAATCACTATCATAGAGGTCAATGGGTAGGCTTTTGCTCAGGAAATCCATGCTTGTCTGATAGTAGGAGTCAAGTGTACCAATGTCCCTCCAGTAACCATCAAAAACATAGGCACACACCTTTTTACCCTGTGAAATCAACATAGGTATAACATCCTTCCCAAAGTCATGAGAACTGTATGCATTCCTGTGGTCTTCCATAAGTGCCTGAACAATCACCTCTGTTTTTGCAAGGTAGATACCAGCATTAACAAGTGAATACCCTGGTTTACCTGGAAACTCTGGCGGTTTCTCAGGTTTCTCGTGGAACGAAAGCACCCTTCCCCTTTTGTTCACCTTCAAAACCCCAAATCTACTTGACTTTTTTGTTGGGTAAAGCAGGGCAACAAGTGTAAAATCTGATTTTGATTTTTCATGGAATTCAAACAAATCTTTGTAATCCATCTTATAGATGTGATCCCCTGAGAGAATCAAAAGATATTCAGGCCTCTCAAGTTGCAGTGTATAGATATTCTGGTAAACTGCATCTGCTGTTCCTTCATACCACTTCTCTCCATACCTGTGCTGGGCTGGTAATGAATATATATAACCATCTACATCATACTTGAACAGATCCCACGCAATCCTTATGTGCCTGTCAAGGGAAAGAGAGAGATACTGTGTCAACAGGACTATCTTCCTCAATCCAGAATTCACTGCATTTGAAAGGACAAAATCAATGATTCTATAAACACCTATAAATGGTACTGCTGGTTTTGCCCTGAACTTTGTCAGGGGATACAGCCTTGTTCCCTTCCCACCTGCCAGAACAAATGTCATAACAGATTTTGAAAAACTATACATTTAAAAGTTCCTTTACCTTGTTAACAAGTTCTTCCATGGAAGAAGACTTAATCAGGTATGCGTCAGCACCCCAGGTGAGAAAATTGTCCTTGTATGAACCATAGGCTGTATTGATGATTACTTTCACATCCTTCCTATGTTCAAGTATCCTTGCAAGTGTCTCTATACCGTCCATAACGGGCATTCTGATATCCAGTATCACAAGGTCATATTCATTCTTTTCAAACTTCTCCAGTGCCTCCTTCCCGTTCTCGGCACCATCAACATCAAAACCTGCATCCCGGAGAACATCCATATAAAGATTGAGGATGTCCTCCTCATCCTCAACAACCAAAATTCTCTTATCCATTCTTATCACCTCCTCTTTGGGGAAGATACACCTTAACAGTTGTGCCCTTCCCCTGCTGGGATTCAATTTCTATTCTCCCATTATGTAATAGTATAATTTTTTTTGTAATTGCAAGCCCCAATCCTAACCCCTGCCTCTTCGTTGTGTGGAATGGGATATAGAGATTCTTCAACATCTCTGGAGGTATTCCTGGACCATTGTCCTTAAACATAAACAACACATTCCCATTGTCCAGCCTGCATTCCACCTGAACAACTCCACCATCCTTTAACGCCTCAATACTATTCCTCAAAATATTAAGGAAGGCGTGTTCAAGGAGTGAAGGGTCACCGTGAAACTCAATATCATCTTCAACATAGAGTTTGAGTTCAATATTTTTTCTCTTTGTCTCTATATCAAGAAGGGAGGATAGATAATCAAGAAACTCTTTTGCTTTCAGTTTCCTAATCTCAGGCTCAGGACTCTTGATATAATCAGACAGGTTCTTTATAATGGTCTCCATCCTTTTTGCAGTTCTCAGAATTGTCTCCACCTTTGGCAGAAGAACAGGTGGTAAATCCTTAGACCTGTACAACAGTTCCGCATAACCACCCATGATAGTGATGGGTGTTCTCAATTCATGGGTGAATGTTGAGGCGATTTCACCCACAGCAGCAAATTTCTCAAGTTTCAAAACCCTTTTATGGTACTCCTGCAATTCTCTGTATGCCTTTTCAAGTTCATCCTGTTTTTTCTGGAGTTTCTGAAACAGGATTGTCCTCTCTATAACATTTGATGCAAGTGCTGCATATAGTTCAAGGGTTCTTATATCTATCTCTGTAATGGGATCTTTGTTGAATTTATTATCCACTATGATTATTCCAAGCAAATGGTTTTCACCCCTCAAAGGTACTATGGCAGCAGGAAGATAATCAATCACCCTTTTGAACACATCTGGTAATTCTTCGGGTTTCTCTATCTTCACAGGGCCATTTTCAAAGAAGCCATCAGGCACATTATCCATTGGAATTTCAACAATCCTGGATGGTTCAAGGTCAAAGGTTTTCTCTTCACAACTCTTCAAAAGGTCTTCAAGTCCATGAGGTTTTTTTGAAATCTCCTCCCAGACCTTGTAAGCCTCCTCCTCTGTCTCAGCCCCAATCTTCATACGTAGGGCAAGGACACCACCCTTATTCTCATACAGGAAGGCCCTGTTGAAGGCAAGTCCTTCACCAGCAGTAAGGGCTGTCAGGATTTTACACAATGCCTCATCTGGAGCAAGGGAAAGGTGGAGTTCTCTTGATATTCTCCAGAGTTTCTCAAATTCTATATCCATCAGGTATATATTAAAATCTCAATGTTTACTGTCAAGTTTAAGGTTTGCTCCTTTAATTTTGAATTCAACATTCAGATGGATTAATTTCCCAATTGGATACTCAAAGCCCTTTAGTCGTGATTGGATGGTTTCAACATCTGGAAGCAGTCCGTTTGTCTTAAAGAAGAATATGGCTTCTTTATAAAATCTGTCTTCAAGTTCCTTCCTCAAATCGTCGTTCTTCATGAACATGGAGGCAACCTTCATCATCCCAGTTTCTCTTGTAAAGAACCGCAGGGATGAAAGGTCAACAGAATAATCAAGAACCGTTGGGGACGGCAGGTGAATAATAACCTTTTGCGGTTTCACTTCAATGGATTCAGGTGTTAACTTTGACAGGTCAATACCATAGTAAACCTTTACTGTTCCAATAAGATAACCACTCCTTGTCCCAATACCTGGAAGCACCTTCTTTTCTTCTACCACCACCTGTGTTACAAGTCTGTCTGTCACAAGGAATGCCATTTTCTCGTTTTTCAATACTGTTACAGTTGTTCTCTGTATCTTCTCTGGCTTGATTATCGCAACAATTGTCCCCCTGTAAACAAGCAGGAGTACAACGATAAGTATCAGTAGTAAAAGTAAAAGTATCCATTTCATATTCCTCATCCTCTATCCCTCCTTGAAAATAGTAAAAGACTTCTCAGGTCTTCAATGTTTTTGGCCTCCATCCATTTCTTTTCAAAATTCCTTGTCTGCATTATCTGTGCAATTGCCATAAGTGACTTCAGGTGGAATTTTCTTTCGTCAACACTTCCAGCAAGAACAAATGAAATATAAACCGGGTCCTCCTCCCCTGGATAGAGAATTCCATTCCTGCACCTCACAGGGATTATGGCAAAACTCTTTTCACCAGGAAGTATTATATGTGGAATTGCAAGTCCAGTTTTAATAACTGTTGAGGAAACCTTTTCCCTTTCCATCAAAAGCTGGAGTATCTTCTTTTCCTCAACCCCTGTTTGTTCGGAAATCTTCCTGGCAACAATCCTGAAAAACTCCTCTATTCCCATCGGTCCTTCCAGGTCAAGAATCTCTGCCTTTTTAATTTCTCTGTCAAACCTGTCTTCAACTATCTCCTCCCTCTCCTTGATTATCTCCATAAGTTCTTTTTCAATATCCTTGCCGGCAATTTCCTTTGCTTCAAGTTTCTTCAAAAGATATGAAAAAACAGAGAGCCCCCTTGACCTCTTCCTTGCGTAGAAGAAGTACCATACAACTGCAAATGCAAAAAATCCGCATGTAAAAAGTACGGGTATTTTACCCATCTCAAAAATCAAAAAAACATAAAGCATAATACCTGCAATCTGGATATAGGGATAAAGGATTGACTTAAAAACAGGTCTGTAATATGAGAGTCTGCTCTGTCTGAATATGATTATTGAAATATTCACCATAATGAACAGGATAATCTGCATTGTAGAAGCAACCTTAACAAGGGATTTTATGTCAAGGAATAAAATACAAATCAGCATGAACAATCCTGTTATTGAGATTGATATAGCAGGTATCTTCCTCCTTGTGAGGTTTGAGAAGAAAACAGGGAGAAGGTTGTCCCTTGACATTGCAAGCGGTACCCTTGATGAAGAAAGGATACCTGCGTTTGCAGTCGTTATAAATGCTGCAAGTGCAGCAAGGGTCATCACAACCTCACCGGGAATACCAAGGACATTCTTTGCTCCAAGTGAAAGGGGGGTCAAACTCTGTTTCAACTGTGCAGGGTTTATAAGCCCTATGGTCAGACCAACTGAAAGTACGTAGATAATACTGACAACACCAAAAGCAAGAAACATTCCTCTGGGTATTATCACACCTAGATTCTTCACCTCCTCTGCTACACTTGCAACCTTTGTCAATCCCCCATAAGAGATAAAAATCATACCAGCAGCACCAAATATGCCTCTCCAACCTGAATAAAAGAAAGGTGTATAATAGGCAT
>QNDZ01000102.1 GCA_003646055.1 bacterium | reverse complement strand
TCAATCACCAGTTTAAACCCTATTTCATCCCTCAACCTTATGAATGTGGCTATATCATCACTCCTGTGTGAGTGTCCCCTCACAGGGATTTGCCTTTTAAGAACAGGTATGAGTGCCTCATACTTTGAATTGTATTCATTGAATTTCTTGCTCTTCTCTTTCTTCTCCATATAAACCCTTGCCTGATAGAATGTATCCCTTATCAATGCAGCATTTGCCATCCTCGTTGCAGGGGATCTTTTCTGGTCGCCATAAACCCTTTTGGGGTTTTCACCAAGTGCCATCTTCATCCCTGCGGGATTCTTCACAATCCTCTCGTCAACTATGATACTACCACCAGTTTTAACAACAACACTCTGCCCACCAATCACATTAGCACTTCCAGGACCGGTGAAAACAGATGTGATGCCAGCCTTCAGGGCATCATTGAACCCTACATCAGGGGGGTAGATGGCATCAATCGCCCTGAGGTTGGGTGTAACAGGGTCAACCCACTCATTCCCATCAGAACCGACATCACCTATTGCCTCCTGGAATATTCCCACATGGGAGTGTGCATCAATAAATCCAGGAAAGAGGTTCAAGCCCTTTATGTCGTGAACCTCCACATTCCCCTTGGGTTTAATGTTCTTACCAACGGCCTTGATTTTTTTACCATCTATGAGCACATCCCCTATAAAAACCTCTTCTGGTGTATGAATTCTTCCATTTTTCAAGAGTATCATAAACACCTCCTTTTCTTACAGCCATTCAGACCTGCAACACCTTCTACAGAACCTGTAAAGGTTCCTTTTCAGAAGTTCCTCCCTGAAACTTCTCATTTGTACATACCAGAGTCTGAGAACATCCTCCTTTAATACATTACCAAAAACCTTCCTTATGTGCTGGCAATGAACCACGCTCCCATCTGGTTGTATTCTCAATGCATTGAAATGTCCACAGTAAAAATCCTCTACCTTTTCAGCATTGAAGAACCTCTCTGGCATAACAGACAGCCAGTCAGGGGAAAATGTAACTCCTGGTATATCCTTCAGCCTATTCACAAGCCCGAGGAAATCCTGGATAAACTCCTGTGAATATGAACCTATGGGCATGAGGGGGATTAGTTCCCCTGGTCTGTTCCACCTGACAACAGGCGATATGTCCATCCTCTTCACACCGCTGTCAATGAGTTTAAAAATGGTCTCCTCAACAAAAAAGATATTTTCCTCCATAACAGTGATGCTCACAATCCCCATCTTCCCCTTTTCAATAGCCTTTTCAATCATCGTCATTGTCTTTTTATAACTTCCATCACCCCTTATTCTATCGTGTATTTCCTCAGGCCCATCAATGGATGTATCAAACCTGTCAACAACATCCAGTATCTCAAACCTGTGAATAGTCCCGTTGGACTGAATGCCTGCTTTTATACCCATAGATTTAAGGTCATAAATCATCTGATAAAGGTCTTTGTAGAGAAACGGTTCTGCACCCACAATGTAAAACCCTTTAATCCTCTTAAATACAGGTTTAAGGGCATTTTTCAGTTCATCCCACTGGATTTCCTCTGTTTCAAGACCCCTTAAATAACACATAGGGCAGGAAAGGTTGCACCTGAATGTGGGTTCAAAGACAATTGTGGGGGGGAATGGAACATTCCCCCCCTGGACTTTCCTTTTTATTTTTCTTAAAAAAGATTTAACCTATCGCCTCCTTAAAGAGCCTTCCAAGCCTTTCAATACCGAGAACAATGTTTTCTTCCTTTGCATTTGAGAAATTCAGTCTCAGTGTGTTCTTTCCACCCCCATCAGGATAAAAGGCGTATCCAGGAACATAGGCAACCTTCATCTCAACTGCCCTTTCCAGAAGTTTTCCTGTATCAACATGTTCAGGGAGTATAACCCATAAGAAAAGCCCACCCTGGGGTCTTGTCCATTTAACACCGTCCTTTGGGAAATGCTTATCCATCTCAGATAGCATAAGGTCTCTTCTTCTCTTATACACTTCCCTTATTTTCTTAACATGGCTTCTCAAAATCCCCCTGTCACACAGGTCCCATGCAAGGTACTGGACAAGTGTTCCTGTATGAAGGTCAGCACCCTGTTTTGCCTGTATGAACTTCTTCATCACAAACTCAGGCGCTGTTATCCAGCCAAGTCTCAAACCTGGTGCAAGGGTCTTAGAGAAGGTGCTCAGGTATATAACCCTCTCCTTCCTCAGGGTTATGAATGGAGGAATATCCTCTCCCTCATACCTGAGTTCTCCATATGGGTCGTCTTCCACAATGAAAACATTGTATTTGTCAGCAAGTTCAACAATGGCCTTCCTTCTTTCAAGGGGAATTGTTACACCAGCAGGATTGTGAAAGTTGGGCAGGACATAGATAAACTTCACCTTCTCCCTTTTCAGGTGGTCTTCTATCTGCTCAACAATCATTCCATCGTCATCCATATCCACTGTTAGATACCTTGGATTGTACGCATTCCAGGCCTGGATTGCACCAAGGTATGTTGGTCTGGACGTGATTATGGCATCACCCTCTTCAAGAAAGATCTTCCCAACAAGGTCAAGTGCCTGCTGAGAACCATTGGTGGGAAGTACATTGGATGGCTCTGCTGGAACATCGTATCTCCTCATGTATTCAGCCAGAAATTCCTTCAATGGTGGAAATCCCTCTGTTGGGCTGTACTGGAGCATCCTCTGGCCTTCCCTTGGTAGAAGATACCTTGCAGCCTCTTCAAATGCCCTTATGGGGAACATCTCAGGGGCAGGGAGCCCCCCAGCAAATGAGATTACATCTGGTTTTTGCGTGATTTTCAATATCTCTCTGATGATGGAACTCTGAAGTTTTGCAATTCTGCTTGCATAGGAACTCTCCCACATCTTTTCTATTTCAGGTTTCATAAAAGCCTCCTTTTTTAAGAACATCTAACATAAATACACCATAAGTCAAGGATTTTCCATACAAATAAAAAAATCTGCAATATGTTAAATGCCTTGACAAAAGATTATGGATGTTCATAATTTTATATACTGAAAACAATTAAAAGGAGGTGATTATGAGAAGAGGTTTTATCCTTGCACTCCTCCTGAGTGGTCTTTTATTTGCACAGGTTTCAGGAGGGTATGATTATGTTCAGCAGATGCCAGCAGGTGCAATTGACTGGACAAGGGGTGTTGTGAAGGCAACTGGTATTGGTGCTCCAAATCCTGATGTTCCACTTGCAGCACAGAGGGCAGGTGCACTGAGGGCTGCAAAACTTGATGCATTAAGGAATATTCTTGAAACCATTAAAGGGGTTTACATTGATGCAGAAACCACTATTGAGAACGCAATGACTGTTTCCGATGTGATTAAGACCAAAATCAACGGAATTGTAAGAAACTTCACAGTCACAGACATAAGATACATGTCCGATGGCTCCATTGAAGTGGATGTGGAGGTTCCCCTTACTGGTGAAATGATAAACACCCTGCTCCCCCAGCAGGTTGGAATGAACTCCCCACTGGTTCAGCCCCAGGCTGGTGGAATATTCACAGGTCTTATTATTGATGCAAGGGGGTTCAAGGTTCAGCCTGCAATGGCACCAAAAATAGTTACGCCTGACGGGGTTGAGGTTTATGGTACGGGTTTTGTTTCAAGGGAATACGCTGTTGAGATGGGCATTGCAGGTTATGCAAAAAATATTGAACAGGCAAGGAATGATGACAGGGTCAAGCCAAATCCATTGATAATAAAGGCAATCGGCGTAACTGGGCCCAACAAGACTGATATCATAATATCCCCCAACGATGCAATGAGGCTCCATCAGTACAGTGAAAACCTCAAGTTTCTTGAGCAGTGCCGTGTTATGATAATTGTTGACTGAATCAGGAAAGGAGGCAAGAATGAAAAAATTATTACTGATAATAGCAATCACTTCCTTTGTTGTTCTTGGAACAGGTTGTGCAAAGAAGCAGACAGTCACACCTGGTGGTCTCATGGATACACCCCAGGCGCACTATGCAGAGGGTAAGAGGCTTCTCAAACTGAATCAGGTTGATGAGGCACGGAAGGAGTTCAACAGGGCAATACTTCTTGATAAAAACTATGCCCCTGCATATGAGGGAATGGCACTTGTTTATCTTGCAAAGGGAGACCTGAAACTGGCTGAAAAGTATGCAAATGACTGCCTGAAAAGGGACAAAAATTTCGTTCCCGGAATGGTTGCAAAGGGCAGGGTGCTCATGGCAAAGGGTGACAACAAGGGTGCTATAAAGTGGTTTGACAGGGCTTTGAAAAACAATCCAAAGTTTGAGGATGCCTATATCTATAAAGCAGATGCACTTGTGAACATGCAGAAGTACGATGAGGCAGAAAAGGTTTACAGCGAAGGTATGAAAAATCTTCCCAATTCCCAGGAACTAAATTCACGGTGGCAAATGATGCAGGATATGAGAAGGGCTGCTGCTGGTCTTCCTCCACAGTATCTTGCCATTGCAAGAAGTCCTGCAATAACAAGGGCTGACCTTGCAGCACTCTTTGTTGTTGAACTTGACCTTGACAAGATTACAAAGAAGCCTGGTCCTCCAGAGGCAAAGAAGTTCTATGCACCACAGCAGCAGTCAGTGATGGGTAAGCCTGCAGGAAAAGCAGGGACTGAACTTCCATCCGATGTAAAGGACCACTGGGCAAAGCACTATATAATGAAAGTTATGGAACTTGGCATAATGGAGCCATATCCAGATGGAAAGTTCCATCCTGATGAGCCAATCACAAGGGCAAACTTTGCCATGGCTGTTCAGAATCTTCTTGCGGGTCTTCTGAAAGACCCCTCACTCACCACAAGGTTCATTGGAAGCACCTCACCATTCCCCGATGTTCCAAATTCCCACTTTGCATTCAATGCAGTGATGCTTGTAACAACAAGGGGAATAATGAAGGCAAAACTTGATGGAACATTTGGGCTTTCTGATAAGGTTCCTGGCAAGGATGCCCTTCTCATAATGAAGAGGGTAAAGGCAAACCTGTGAGGTATCCATGGTAAATTTAATTTTAATAACCCTCTTTTTGATTTCACAGCAACCTGCACAGGAAACAGGCAGTGGTGAGGTTACCATTGTTGAGGCTGTGGGTGATGGAAGCATTGTTCAGGGAGACCTTGCTAAGGCAAGGGACGATGCCATAGAAAACGCCCTGAGGAATGCTGTTGAGCAGACCGTCGGGATGCTCCTATCCTCAGAGACAATCACCAAGAATTTTATGACCATAGACGACAGGATTTACTCCCGTTCAACAGGGTATGTCCAGAGGTACGAAATCCTGAACGAAGGAAAGAAGAACGACTTTATCTATGAGGTGAAGGTGAAGGCATATGTGAAAAAGGGCATGGTGAAGGACGACCTTGCTGCAATTGGGCTTCTTTTAAGAAGAAAAAACCTTCCCAGAATGATGGTGCTCATTCAGGAAAACAATGTTGGGAGTGCCTCTGGAACAGTGATTGATGTAAATCTCAACACAGCAGAAAACACGGTGATGGAAACCTTCATGTCCAAGGGCTTTTCATTCATTGACCAGGAGGCTGCAAAGGCAAAACTTGATAGAACCCGTGCACTCGCAGCAATTTCAGGTGATGTTGAGGCAGCAAAGGCACTTGGACTTGCATTCAAGGCAGAGGTCATCATTGTTGGAAAGGCAGTGGCTAAAGCCGTTTCAGGTATGAAGATGCTCGGAGACATGAAGTCTGGCCAGGCAGATGTCTCCCTGAGGGCAATTGATGTGTCCAATGGTGAGATTATTGCTGTGTCTTCAAAGCATGGTGCTGCTGTTCACATAGATGAAATCACAGCGGGAAACGAAGCAATAAAGAAGGCGGCAGAGGCTGCTGCAGAGGACCTCATGAACAAGATCCTTTCAAGATGGCAGGCAGATGTCACTGGAACACAGAAGATTGAAATGGCTGTTTATGGATTTAAGAACTTCAATGAGGTATACTCATTCAAGAATGAATTCTCCTCAATACTCAGGGGGGTTAAGGGTCTGTATTCCCATGGATTTCAGGCAGGTCAGGCAATCTTTGAGGTTGAATTTGAAGGAAATTCCGAGCAACTTGTTCTTGAACTCACCAGAAAGAAACTGCCCCACTTTGATGTTGAGGTGAAAGAACAG
>QNDZ01000101.1 GCA_003646055.1 bacterium | reverse complement strand
GCATACACTTTCTACTTTTTGCATTCAGCAGGGATTTTCCATGTGCCTTTCATCATTTTTTAATAAGGGTTTTTAACATGTAAAGGGAAGGTTTATGGGAACAAAAATTCAAGGTGCAGATAAAATTTATTAAAATTGGTCAGGATAAAAGGCGTATGGCATTGAAAGGATATGACAGGTGGATGAGGAATCAGGTGAAGAAAAGGTGGAAAATCTATGCCTGACCCTCCATATTCTTCAGTTAATTTTTTTGTTGGGAATGGTATTGACATGCAAGAAAGAACACTTTATCGTACTAAAGTGAGGAAAATTGTTCTGATTAACAGAAAAATACATCTGACTACCTCCTGGTGTGTAATGATGAAAGGTATACCCTTGAATTATGATAGTACCTTTATTGAGGGATATTACAGGTTTTGTTCAGAGTGTGACACTATAATCAGGGCAGTTGATTGGGATAGCCTTTTGAAGGATTACAGGTAAGGAGGATTTATGTTTTTAATTTTTATGGTTTTTTCAGATGTTAAGGTATATGTGATAACAGATAAAGAAGAGTATCTCCTTGGTGAAGATATATATATTGAGGTGTTAATGGAGAATAAAACAGGGAATACAATTAAGGCTGGGTTTCCCAGAGAAATAAACAATTGGCTTTTTGTATATTACAATGGTGAGAGGAAGAAGAGTGTATTAAACATCCTGTGGTTGTATAAAAGCAAATATATCTTAAAAAGGATTATTCCACCAGATTCTTCAATGATTATTCTTTACCCAACGCACCTGCGAGGTTTTTTATATTTTGCTTGTGATATTCCCAGATATTTTCCAGTTGGAGAATACATGATATTTGTTAAGTGTGCTTATACTGTACCGGGTTCAGGTGATACAGTTGAGGTTGTATCAGATACTGTGAAGGTGAGGGTTGTTGAACCTGAGGGTGAGGACAGAGAGGTTTTTGAATATTTGAAAAGTGTTGATCCATTCTTTGGTGCAAGAAGGGGTAAGATAAAGGTTAAAGGGGAAGAACTCTATAACTATGCAATGGAGCATCCAGGGAGTGTGTATGCACCTTACATCTGGTATTCAAGTCTTTTGAAAATGGACAATGAAAGGCTTAAAGCGAAGAAGATGAATAAGGATATTAAGATTAAGAAGATAAACAAGAGAGAGGAGTTTGTTAAGTTTATTCAGAGATATCCTGATTCTCCCTATGCATTTGAACTTGGAACAGATCTTTCAGGTTATCCACTTGCACCCCCACAAAGTGAAGAGGAGTTGAGGGAATGGATACTGGACATATACAATGGAAAATGGAGGGATGCCATTGACCAGCAATTAAGGGAATGGATAGGTGCAATGCATTCTCCAGGATTTAAGACAAGGCTTAATAGACTTAAATCTATCAAGAAGGAGAGATAGTATGCTGTTTTTGCTCCTGATAGTTTTTTACTTTTGATTCTGGATGAGAAATGGAAGGGATTTTTTAAAGGTGTTGAGTAATGCTTATTCAAAATTAGGAGGTGGAATATGTTTTTGATGCTTTTTTCTGTTTGGTTGATGAATAGTCATGGGGGCATTTCTGAACGATCGTTTGTCCCAGGAGAGGATGTGTTCCTTTATGCTTATTCCAGTAATAAGGGATTGTTAAATCTTTATGTAACATCAGGGGATAATTCTGGTGGTATCTTGGAGAACAGACTCTTCAGGATGGCAGTGGAATTTGGGGTGACAGAAGGAATAACCCTTCTGAAACACAGATGCCTTGATTATAATACACATATAGAGGGTGGAGACTCTCAGGCTCTGGATGTTATATGGGTTGTATCTACAGATGTTCTGGTATCATTTTTATCCCCTGGAATTATGGCAAATATCCTTCGTGATAGAAAGCCAGGGTGTAAACATGGGTTTAGTTTTCTTGGTGCATGCGTTGGAGAAGGTTTAGGCGCACTTATGTATTTTAAGATTCTTTACCCCAATCCTTCAAAAAGACCTGGTTACCTCATAGAACTGACGCTTGTAAATCTTCCATCTGTAGTATTATCCATTATAGCGCTGAATTTTTAAGGAAGGGCTATGAAAGGAGTGATTTATTTAAGTTCTCATGGTTTTAATATTATCTTGACAAATCTTTTTTTCAGTAAATAATTTCACCATGGCCAAACTGTTTGAGTATCAGGGAAAGGATGTTATCAAGAAATTCTCTGTTCCTGTCCCCAATGGTAGGTTGTGCAGGAATGTGGATGAGGCACTGGAATTCTTCCGTAAACTGAAATCCCCTGTTGTTCTGAAGATACAACTCTGGAAAACAGGGAGAAAGAAGATTGGTGGGGTGAGGTTTGCAGAGACAGAGGAGGAACTTGCATCCCATTTCAAGGATATGATGGGTATGGAGGTGGATGGTTTTAAGGTGGATTCAATACTGGTTGAAGAGAAGTTGAATATAAAGAAGGAATTCTTTGCAGGGATTATTGTTGATGACAGGGCGTCAAAGCCCCTTGTCCTGTTCAGTTCAATTGGTGGGACAGGGATTGAGGAGATTGCAAGGGAGAATCCCGGTGCAGTGGTCAAATTCCACGTTGATATTATTGATGGACTCCAGCCATTCATGGTGAGGGAGAAACTTGTTGAAACAGGGCTTGAAGGTAAGGAACTCGTTAAGACCGCTGATGTGATTGTAAAACTTTACAGGGCATTCAGGGAGTATGATGCAAGGAGCCTTGAAACAAATCCACTTGTCCTCACAGAGGATGGGAGGGTTGTTGCAGCAGACTGCCACATGGTGATTGATGACTACGCTGTTTACAGGCATAAAGACCTTGGAATAGAGATTGCAAGGGAGTTTCCCAGACCACCAACTGAACTTGAGAAGATTGCATACAGGGTTGAGGAGTCAGATTACAGGGGAACATTTTACTTTATCCAGATGGTGGAGGATGTTCCACCCGATGGTAAACACATAGGTTTCCATGGTGCTGGTGGTGGTGGGAGTATGATGTCAATGGATGCTGTGCATAATGGAGGCTTAATAATTGCCAATTTCACAGATACAAGTGGTAATCCACCTGCATCAAAGGTTTACAGGGCAGCGAAGATAATACTTTCCCAGCCAAACAACGTGGGATACTTTGCCTCAGGTTCAGGTGTTGCCTCACAGGAGCAGTTCAACTCTGCAAGGGGCTTTGTTAAGGCTTTCCTGGAAGAGGATATTGATATACCAGCAGTCCTCAGGCTTGGTGGGAACTACGAGGAACTTGCCATTGAGATACTTGATAGATATTTAAAATCACAGGGTTATAAGGTTGAGGGTTATGGCAAGGACACATCCCCTGATGAGTGCATCAGGGTACTCAAGGACATGATGGGAGAAAAACCTGTTTTCCATAAAGTCAGGCCTGTTGAGGAGTATGAACCAGAGGGCGATGAGTATAAATTTGAGACAATGACAGGGAAGGTGTTCATCAACCACAGGGTATGTGTTGATTGTGAGGAGAAACCCTGTATAGAGGCATGTTCAAGATATGGAGTTTTGAAACTGGAAGAGGGAAGACCTGTTCTTGCACTTGAAAGGGAAGAGGTGAAGAAAGGAAAGTGCACAGAGTGTCTCGCATGTGAGATTGCATGCAGGTTCCATGGCAAGGGTGGATTGCACATTGTTCTACCCATTGAAGGGTTGAAGGAATACAGGGAGGGATTGATTGAGCATAATCGTTGACAGCACAACCAGGGTGATGGTGCAGGGTATAACGGGCAGGGAAGGAAGGGTGAGGACAAAGTTGATGAAGGAGTATGGCACCAATGTTATAGGTGGTGTTACACCTGGGAGGGGTGGGCAGGAGGTGGAAGGACTCCCTGTGTTCAACACAGTAAAGGAACTTGTTGACAATCTTGGTACACCAGATGCCACCTGCATATTTGTTCCAGCACCCCTTGTTAAGGATGCTGCACTTGAGGCCATTTTCAACGGTATAAAGTTCCTTTTAATCGTTCCTGACAGGGTTCCACTCCATGATGTGCTTGAGATAAAGGCCTATGCAGAGAGGTTTGGTGCAAGATTTATAGGACCAAACACACTGGGTGTTTTGAGCCCTGGAAAAGGTGTTCTGGGAATGATAGGTGGAAGGGCAAAGACTGCAAGGGAATGGTTCAAACAGGGGAGTGTGGGTGTCTCTTCCAGAAGTGGTGGAATAACATCTGCAATATCGTATTACCTATCAAGGGAAGGGATAGGTCTATCAACCATAGTGCATGTTGGTGGGGATGCGGTTGTTGGGCTGCCACACCCTGAGATAATGAAGATGTTCCAGGAAGACCCTGAAACAGAGGCGATGGTGATGTTTGGAGAGATTGGAACATCACAGGAAGAACAGGTTGCAGAACTTGTTAAAAGTGGAGTGATTACAAAACCCATTGTTGCATATATAGGTGGTAAGGGGGCAAGGGAAGGGACAAGATTTTCCCATGCTGGTGCCATTGTTGAAGGTGGCAGGGGAACAAGGGAGAGCAAAATTAGGGCATTGAAGGAGGCAGGGGTGAGGGTGGTGGATGAGTTTATGGATATACCCAAAGCAGTGAAGGAGATTCTGGGTAAATAAATCCCAGCCCGGACCTTGACATTATGACATTTTACTGATTGCTTCTGGAACCCTTAAAATCATAATTATCCTGCTGAAACTACAGGTGGTTATTTGTTGAATATGTTGGTATTTCCAATGAATTGATTTTATGGTTGACACCATTTTTATGGCTTATATACTGATTACATGGAGTATCTCAGGCTTAAAGGAATATCAAGAAGGGTTCATATAGGACTTGGTTCTGAAAAACTGAAAAGAGTCAGGATTGTGGTTGATGTTGAGATGGGGGTTGATGCTGGCGAGATTGGTAAGACCGACGACCTATCAAAGGGGATTGATTACAGGGAACTTCACAAAGAGATCTTTGAGGAGATGGATGGAGAATACACCACAATAGAGGCACTGGGCTACCACATCTTCCAGAGGATTAAGGATAAATTTAGTCCCCAGCATCTGTCTGTCATAGTGAAGAAGCCCTATCCACCACTTGAAGGAGAAGTTGAATCAGCAGAGGTGGAGTTCAGGCTATGAGGTACGCAATCTCGCTTGGTTCAAATGATAAAAGCGGCGAATACCTGAAAAAGGCGATTGATGCATTGAAAAAAAGCGGTGAGATAGAGAAGGTTTCACCTGTTTATGAAACAGAACCCTTTGAAACCCCATGCACGGAAAACTTCCTGAATGCATGCATTATTCTCAAAACAGGGATGAGACCAGCGGAACTCCTTGATTTTACCCAGGGTATAGAGAGGAGTCTTGGGAGGACATCAAAGGGGGATAAGGCTTGCAGGACAATAGACATAGACATCCTCCTTGCCATGGATACAATCTTTTACTCAAGGAACTTGAGGATACCCCATCCAGAACTGCACAGAAGGGGATTTTTCCTTGTTCCACTATCTGATATTGCAGGTGGATGGATTGACCCATTGACAGGGAAGAGGATTAAGGAGCTGGTTGAAGACCTAGGAAATACAGGAGGAATATGGAAAACTGGCATTTCATTGGAATAGAGGGTGTGATAGGGGTTGGGAAGACAACCCTTGCAAATATCCTTGGAAGGAGATTCAGGGCGAAGGTTATACTTGAAGAGGTTGAGGAGAACCCGTTTCTTCCCCAGTTCTATGAAGATCCACAAAGGTATGCCTTTGTGACCCAGTTGTTCTTCCTTCTATCCAGATACAATTCACTGAAGGAGATTACCACAAGGGATATCTTTGCAAGGAGGGTTGTCTCTGATTACATCTTTGAGAAGGACAGGATTTTTGCAGCAATAAACCTTGATGACAGGGAGAGGTTGCTGTATGAGAAGATATACACCCTCCTTGAGAGGGACATCCCTTCTCCTGACCTTGTTATCTATCTCCAGGCAGATACAGATGTTCTCCTTGAGAGGATAAAGAAGAGGGGAAGACCATACGAGATGAATATTGACCCTGATTACATAAAGGTTTTGAATGAGACATACAATGATTTCTTCCTCCATTACAGGAAGGGTCCTGTCTTAATAGTGAATTCAAACAGGTTCAATTTCCCCAGGGATGAGAAGGCAGTTGACCTTCTTGTGGAAAGAATAAAGGAAGTGCAATCAGGCCTGAATTTTTTATCCATGGAGGGATAATGAGGATTG
>QNDZ01000100.1 GCA_003646055.1 bacterium | reverse complement strand
CCCGGTGATATAGTGAAAATAATGATTGCAGGGACATCACTCCCTCTCCTCTGGAAATTAAGAAGGGCATAGGGGGATATACCATGAAAAAATACATTTTAATGCTTTTTCTCTTCATCCTTTCCTGTTCAAAGGAAGAGCCAAATACCTTTTCAGGTGTTTTTACAGGTGATGAATATCTTATAAAGTCACAGGTCTCGGGCATTGTGGAAAGAGTAAACTTCCATGAAGGAGCAAAGGTGAAAAAGGGAGACACTCTCCTTGTGATAGACCACAGGGAGGTCACGCTACAGATAAAATCCCTTGAATACACAGTCCGCGACCTGATGCTTCAGGTTAACAATGCAAAGGAAGACCTTGAAAAGGCAGAGAAACTTTTCAAATCATCAGCAATCACAGAGGACAGTTATAAGAGAACAGAGAGAAGATACAAATCCCTCCTGCTTGAATTGAATGCTGCAAAGTATAAATTACTTGCACAGAAGGAAAACCTTAAGAAGTTCTTTGTTACATCCCCTGTTGATGGATATGTGAACAAAAAGATGGTAAACACTGGTGAAACAGTGCTTCCAGGAATGTCCATTGTTGAACTCGTGAGACCAGAAAAGGTGTATCTGAATATCTATGTTCCTGAGGACAAACTTCCCACGGTTAAAATGGGCCAGGAAGTGGACATTCACATAGATGCCTATAAAGGCAGAACCTTCAGGGGGAAGGTGGTCTTCATATCAGAGAAGGCAGAGTTCACTCCCAAAACCATTCAGACAAAGGAAGAGAGGGTCTTCCTTGTGTTCCGTGTGAAGATAAAGGTTGAGAACCCTGAACTTGTGATAAAACCCGGGATATATGGTGATGCAGTCCTCAAATGAATTCATAATTGAGACCTTTGACCTCACAAAAAGATTTGGAGACCTTGTTGCTGTTTCCAATCTGAACCTGAGGATTAAAAAGGGTGAGATATTCGGATTTTTAGGACCAAATGGTGCGGGTAAAACAACAACAATAAGGATGCTCTGTGGCATCCTTCTTCCAAC
Organism: bacterium; assembly: GCA_003646055.1. Lineage (GTDB taxonomy): Bacteria > Hydrothermota > UBA3072 > UBA3072 > B12-G15 > B12-G15. Next base: position 5,175 of record QNDZ01000100.1, on the reverse strand, counting down.
ATCTGGAACAGGAATCGTGGCAGGGTATGATATAGTGAAAGAGCCTGAAAAGATAAAATCAAAGATTGGGTATGTTTCACAGAGGTTCAGCCTTTATCAGGATTTAACAGTGTATGAAAATCTTTACTTCTATGCACACCTTTATGGGATTACAGGTGGTGAGGCAAAGAAAAAAATTGAAAAAATGATAGAGATAGCTGGATTGAAAGGGCGAGAGAAGGCTCTAACCATGCACCTCTCCGGTGGACAGAAGCAGAGGCTCGCCCTTGTCTCAGCATTGATACATGAGCCAGAGATTCTCTTTCTTGATGAACCAACAGTTGGTGTTGACCCAATAACCAGGAAGGAATTCTGGGATATTTTGAGGGGTCTTGCAGACAGAGGCTACTCCCTGATAGTAACAACACATCTGCTGGATGAGGCATACAAGTGTGATTCACTCGGATTCATGCACAGAGGAAAACTCCTTGCACATGGAACCCCTGACCAGTTAACAGAGAATGGCAAACATACACTTGAAGAGACCTTTGTTAGACTTGTGAAGGGTAATGAATAGTTTTCTTTCCATACTGTGGAAGGAGATAATACATATAAAGAGGGAGAGAAGGATTGCTGTGATTGTGTTCACCTTCCCCCTTATCATGACAATACTCTATGGCTATGCCATATCCTTTGAGCCAAAAAATGTTCCAACAGGTCTCCTTGACTTTGACAACTCCACAAAATCACGGGAACTTATCCTCAGCCTCTCCTCATCAAAATACTTCATTATCCACAGGGTAAGTTCTACAGATGAGATTTACAGAAGGATAATTCAGGGGGAAATAAAGTGCGGTATTGTGATACCCCCGGATTTCTCAAGAAAGGAGAAAATGGCATCCATTCAGGTAATAATTGATGGGAGTGACCCGAATCTGGGTAAAGGAATCCTCAAAAACATTCAGTCATTCTTTATTCCATCACAGGTGAACACAAGGTTCCTTTTCAATCAGAGGATGGTGAGTTCAAACTTCTATGTTCCAGGAATAATCGTTGTCCTCATCACCATAATAGGGGTGATAATCACCTCCCATTCCATTGTGAAGGAAAAGGAACAGGGAACATTTGAACTGCTCAGCACAACGCCTGTGAGTTCCACTTCACTTATACTCGGAAAGATTCTACCATATGCCATCATCTCCCTTATCGATGTTTTTCTCATCACGGGTTTTGCAAGACTGATATTCTCAATCCCTGTTCGGGGTTCCCTGCTCTCACTCTTTCTCAACACCTCCCTTTTCCTTCTTCCAACCCTCTCCATAGGTGTAACAATCTCTACACTTTCAAAAACTGAACTCACTGCACTCTTTGCCTCCTTCATTATCATAACCCTTCCCTCCATACTCCTATCAGGATTTGTTTTCCCTGTTGAAAACATGCCAGGATGGCTCCAGATTGTAACACAGTTCCTCCCTGCAACACACTTCCTGAAGATAGTAAGGGGGCTCTTCCTCAAGGGAATAAACTTTTTCCCTGCAGAAGGGTTTACACTACTGGGACTGGGTTTCCTGTATGCGTCCATTGCCATTGTATCATCAGGAAAGAGGGTAAAATGAACAGGGTAAGGCTCAAGGGCATGTTGAGAAAAGAGTTCATACAATTGAGGCGGGACAAAAGGCTCTTCCCCATGCTCTTCTTCGCCCCTCTATTTCAACTATTTCTATTTGGGTACGCAGTGAGTCTGGACATCAAGGATGTTCCAATGGTGGTTGTTGACAACAGGAATGACAGTTTCTCCCGTGAGGTCATTTTATCACTAATATCAAGTGGCTATTTCAGGGTTATATGCTCCACACATTCATTACAAGTTATGGACAGGAAGATACTCATGGGAGAGGCAAATGCAGGAATCATAATAAATGAGGATGGGAAGATAGGTGTTTTCATAGATGGCTCAGACAACAATGCAGCAGGCATCATTCATGGATACTTTGAACAGGTGCTTTCAAGATTCTCAAATCATATTCCTGAAGTTTACCCCATCCCCAGATTTCTCTTCAATCCAGAGATGAAGTCTGTGAATTACATGGTGCCAGGGGTTGCGGGTATGGTGATACTCATCATCGCTTCCGTTCTTGCCGCTGGCATACTTGTTAAGGAAAAGGAGATTGGAACCATGGAGCATCTGCTTGTGACCCCCATATCTCCTGCTGAGATGGTTCTGGGAAAACTCATCCCCTTTATTTTCATCTCCTACATTGAGATGGGACTTGTGATTCCTGCTGGTATAATCTTCTTCCACATCCCATTCAGAGGAAATATCTTATTCCTTATTGTAGCAACATTCCCATTCATCATAACAATCCTGTCCATAGGGCTACTCTCATCAATCATATCCTCAACTCAACAACAGGCTGTAATGACTGCATTCCTGTTTATGTTTCCCAATATTGTTCTTTCGGGATTCATATTCCCCATTGAAAACATGCCTGATTGGCTCCAGAAAATCACCTATCTTCTCCCCTTCAGATACTACATGACCATACTCAGGTCTGTTTTCCTTAAGGGAGGGGGATTTCCCCAGTTGTGGAGAGAGATTTTAATACTTTGCATCTTTGCTCTGTTCTTCTTCACACTTAGCGTGAGAAGGTTCAGGAAGATACTCACCTGAGATTCATTTGAAAAAATATCCATAATATTGAACCCATCAAACATGGTGAAAAAAACACCTTTCCAGAGTATGGAGATTTTATTCCATCATTTACGGTTAATAAGGGGGAAGACTCAGGCTGAGTGCAAACTGCGCCACACTTGACCACCCAAGTAAAAAGGCATAAGAAAACCAGTTTGCCATATAATCACCTGAACCGTCCATAAATAACCCTGGAACTATGCCCACTGCTGTCCAGAGTATCCCACCAAGCATTGATACAGTCGCCTTTTTCCCAAATTTTGTAATTCCAGAATCATCTGAAGATATCCAGTTATTCAGGATTTTGTCTTCCAGACACCCTATGAAGATAGCAGATGGCGCATTGATTCCAAGAATAATAAGACCTCCAACCATAAGTCCCGTATCATCATTATTTGGATATGGAAGGGTTGTAAGGAAAACCCCTGTGTGGGCTACAGCAATTGTTGCATTCATAAGAGGCCTGGGAGGAAGTGTGAACCTTGAGCCACTTTTCAGCATTGCCTCAATTCCACCTGATATTGAGAAGTTAACCTCAGAGAAATCAATATTCCTATTACTATTTGTAGGATGGTATTTCTGTAATCTTCCATTAACAAACAGGGAAAGATTTAATGGAAGATTTCCAGGTGGATAAGCATTTAACTTAAAATCCATATAATAACGGGGATAATTCTCTAAAATATAGCAAGTTTTTGTTATCACTCCATTTTCAATGGTGTATTCTCTGTAAATACCTCCAGGAGAAATTACAGATGGGATATTGTTAATAATACCCAACTTAATGCTCAAAGACGACCATTCAAGAGGCCTGTATTCAAAATAAAGAGGGAATAATGAAATGAAGGATTTTAATCTGAGGTATGTGCTATCCCCTATGTATCTATCAATACCATGCTTTTCAAAACAAAACACTCCTATTCCCAATGCCATACTTCTATTACGGATGCCAATCTCAACAAGTTCAACAAATAGTGTTTTTTCTTCACAATAGAATCGCACTCCCCCAGAAACATATTTTATATCTAACAACCCTACTATCACCCAGAGCATAATCTATTATTGTTTTTGATTTTTTCTTTGTCAAGAAAGATTATACGCACAACATTAAATGGGGAAATATTTAATCATCTTGACATAGTATGATTTGGATATATTCTCCTGTTATGGAGATCAGGGATGAGATATTAAAACTTAAAAAGGAAAAAAATGCGGTAATCCTTGCCCATAACTATCAGATACCTGAGATTCAGGATATTGCTGATTTTGTGGGGGATTCATTGGACCTGTCAAAGAAGGCAAGGGATACAGATGCAGATGTAATAGTCTTCTGCGGTGTTAAGTTTATGGCAGAAACAGCAAAGATTCTTTCACCTGAAAAAACAGTTTTACTTCCTGAAAAGGATGCTGGATGCCCCATGGCTGATATGGTCACACCTGAGGATGTTATGGATTTAAGAAAAAAATATCCTGATGCAACCTTTGTTGCCTATGTGAACACAAATGCAGATGTCAAGGCACTCATTGATGTCTGCTGCACATCAGCCAATGCCGTAAAGGTTGTAAACGGGATAAAGGCCCATAGAATTGTTTTCCTTCCTGATAAGAACCTGGGGAAATGGGTGCAGAGGCATACAGATAAAGAGATAATAATATGGCACGGCTTCTGCCCCACCCATCACAGTTTTATTACACCCGAAGATATTAAAAACCTTAAAAAAGAACACCCTGATGCACTGGTGATGGTTCATCCTGAATGCACCCCTGAGGTTATTGACCTCGCTGATGAGGTTGCAAGTACAAATGGAATGGTTCGCATAGCAAGGGAGAGCAATAAAAAGGAATTCATTGTGGGAACTGAGGAGGGACTTGCATACAGATTAAAAAAGGAGAATCCTGAAAAGGAATTCTATCCTATAAAAAAGGCAATATGTTCAGACATGAAAAAAATAAACTTACAATCTATCCTCAACAGCCTTAAATACAATCAGTTCGAAATAAAACTCTCTGATGAAATCATTACACGTTCCCGGAATGCGCTGAACAGGATGCTTGAATTTTAAGGCATCAATGAACTTGAAATCATCTTACATACAGGAGTGCACCCTTTAAGTATTCAAGTTCTGGTGAGTAAACCCTGACGGGATGGTCAAATGGATGTCCTGTTAATTCAAGAAGTATCAATTCCTTCCCAACCTTCTGGCCTGAATGGAATATTGCCCTTTTGAAATCCTCTGTATGTATATTCCCTGAACATGAGAAGGTAAAAAGAAGACCCTGACCAAGGGAGTGAATGGCATTTGCATTCAGTGATGTAAACTTCTTTATCCCCTGTTCTTTATCCTTCCTCTTTAACGCAAGGTTGGGTGGGTCAAGTATTATCATATCCCCGTTCCACCTCTCCCTCATAACATCCTCTGCCTTTGCCAGCACCTCCCTGTGTTTATGTGAAGGAATTCCATTCAATTTGAAGTTCTCCTTTGCAAGTTCAAGTGCCTCCTTTG
>QNDZ01000099.1 GCA_003646055.1 bacterium | reverse complement strand
TCCCTTGAGAATCCAAATGTTGTCTGGGTAAGGTCGTTTGTTCCATAACTGAAGAATTCTGCTTCCTTTGCTATTTCATCCGCAGTAAGTGCAGCCCTGGGAAGTTCAATCATGGTTCCCACCATGTATTTAATCTTCATTCCCTTCTCATTCATCACCTCTTCTGCAACCCTTGTGATTATTTCCTTCTGCGCCTTTATCTCATTCACATTGCCAACAAGTGGAACCATAACCTCTGGAATTACCTTAACCCCTTCCTTTGCAACATTACATGCAGCCTCAAATATAGCCCTTGCCTGCATCTCTGTGATTTCAGGGTAGAGGATACCAAGTCTGCAACCACGCAATCCAAGCATGGGGTTGAGTTCTGAGAGTTGCTCAACCCTTCCCTTTACCTTCTCAAATGGAACCCCCATTGTTTCAGCAAGTTTCCTCTGGGCATCTTCCTCCTTGGGAAGGAATTCATGGAGTGGTGGGTCAAGCAGCCTGATGATTACGGGGAATCCATCCATTGCCCTGAAGAGTCCCTCAAAGTCTGCCCTCTGCATGGGAAGGAGTTTCTCAAGGGCCTTCTTCCTTCCCTCAAGGTCATCAGCGAGTATCATCTCCCTCATTGCTGGAATCCTGTCCTCTTTGAAGAACATGTGTTCTGTTCTTGCAAGACCAATACCCTCTGCACCGAACTTTCTTGCAGTCTCAGCATCGTGGGGAGTATCTGCATTTGCCCTGACACCAAGCCTTCTGATTTCATCAGCCCACACCATAAGTTTTTCAAACTCTCCTGAAATGGATGCCTCTATCTTTGGCACATCACCGGGTATGACATTACCGGTTGTTCCATCAATTGTGATTATATCTCCTTTCTTTATCACCCTGTCCTTGATCCTGAATTCTTCAGCCTGGTAGTCAAGGACAATCTCCTCACATCCAACAACACAGGGTTTCCCCATACCCCTTGCAACCACAGCAGCATGGGATGTCATCCCACCCCTTGCTGTGAGGATACCCTCTGCTGAATGCATACCTGCCACATCCTCAGGTGATGTTTCATGCCTGACGAGTATCACCTTTTCACCATTTTTCTTTGCCTCAACCGCCTCTTCAGCAGTGAACACAACCTTACCTGTGGCAGCACCAGGGGAAGCAGGTAATCCCTTTGCAATCACCTCATACTCTGCCTTTGGGTCAATCATCGGGTGGAGGAGCTGGTCAACCTGTTCAGGGGTTATCCTGATAACTGCTTCTTCTTTATCAATCAATCCCTCATTCACCATATCAACGGCTATTTTCACAGCAGCCCTTGCAGTTCTCTTCCCTGTCCTTGTCTGGAGGAGATAGAGTTTTCCCCTTTCAATGGTGAATTCAAGGTCCTGCATGTCTTTGAAATGCTTTTCAAGGATATTTCTTACATCAAGGAGTTGTTTATAGACCTCTGGCATTGCCTCTTCTAAGGAGACCTCGTCCTCTTTCTGTTTCTGTGCCTTGCTTATTGGAAGGGGTGTTCTGATACCAGCAACAACATCCTCACCCTGTGCGTTCATAAGGTATTCACCATAAAATACATTCTCACCTGTGGATGGGTTCCTTGTGAATGCAACACCCGTGCCCGAGTCTTCACCCATGTTACCAAAGACCATTGTCTGGACATTGACCGCTGTTCCCCAGTCATCAGGAATGTTGTTTATCCTTCTGTACTCAATTGCCCTCTGATTGTTCCAGGATTTGAACACGGCAGAGATAGCACCCCATAATTGGTCTTCAGGGTTTTCAGGAAATTCATGGCCTGTTTCTTTCTTTATGAGTTCCTTGTATCTGTCCTTGATGGCCTTCCAGTCATCTGCATCAAGTTCTATGTCCTGCTTAACTCCCTTTTTCTCCTTGAATTCATTTATGATTTCCTCAAACTTATCATGTTCAACTCCAAGAACAACATTTCCATACATCTGAACAAATCTTCTGTAACTATCATAGGCAAATCTGGGACTGTCTGTCTGTTTCATGAGCCCCTGGACTGTTTCATCGTTCAACCCAAGGTTGAGGATTGTGTCCATCATGCCTGGCATTGAAACTCTTGCACCTGAACGGACAGAAACAAGGAGTGGATTATCCTTATCTCCAAATTTCTTTCCAGTGAGTTCTTCAACCCTCTTCAGGGCTTCCTGAACCTCTTCCTTCAATCCTTCAGGATATCCATTGTTCCTGTAATAATAAACGCAGACCTCTGTGGAAATTGTAAAACCAGGTGGAACTGGTATCCCAATGTTTGTCATTTCTGCAAGTCCTGCACCCTTTCCGCCAAGGATGTCCTTCATCTTAATATTCCCGTCTGCCTTTCCGCCTCCAAAGAAATATACATGTTTACCCATTTATACCTCCTTTTTATGGGGTTGTTTTTCAGGCTGAATTCAAAGAGAATATACAGATAAAAAAATTTTTTTCAAGTGGTTAATCACTTGACATATATTCATACTTCTTTATATTTTTACAAAACAGGGCCCGTAGCTCAGCTGGTTAGAGCGGCTGACTCATAATCAGTAGGTCGTGGGTTCGAATCCTACCGGGCCCACTAACTTATAGAAAGATGGGTGAATTTTGAAGGGGCGAATAGCTCAGTTGGTTAGAGCGCCGGTCTCACATACCGGAGGTCAGAGGTTCAAATCCTCTTTCGCCCAGATAAGTGGTGCACCAACGGTGCACCTTTTTTATTGGAGGGATGGATGGAGATAAGAGAAAAGTTGAAGATATTGAAGGAACTACAAGAGGTGGATGATGAAATAATGAGGCTCAAGAACCTCAACAAGGAAAACCCTGTTAAGATAGAAGAACTTGACAACAGGATTGCTGAACTTGAGGAGGAACTTGCACAGGAGAGGAGCAAACTTGAGAATGTGAATGCAAGGAGGCTTAAAACCGATAAGATGTTGAATGAAAAGAAGGCCCTTCTTGAGCAATTAAAGAAGAAACAGTTTGAGGTTAAGACCAATGAACAGTATCAGCTTATACAGAAGGATATAAAAGAAACTGCAAGGCTTATTGATGACCTGGAGAATGAACTTCTTGATTTGATGGTTGAAAGGGAGAAGGAGGAGAAGGAGTACAGGAGAAAAGAGGAAGAGTTCAACAAAAAGAAGAAGGAGATAGAAGAGGAGAAGGAGAGGCTCAGGAAGGAGATGGAGGAATCCAGTGAGAAGATTATCATCAAGGAGGATGAGAAAAAGAGAATATCTGCAAGACTCAGGGATGAGGCGCTTCTGAATAAATACGAGAGGATAAGGGCAAGCAGGGGTGGTAAGGCAGTTGCCATTATAGAGGAGGCGGTTTGCACAGGATGTTATTCAACCATTCCACCGCAGATATTTGTTGAGATTAAGAGGGGCGATAAGATATTCACCTGTGATGTGTGCGGAAGAATACTGATTTACAAATACATTGAATAGTTGTGTAATATTTGTTGATGGAGCATCATCAGGTAATCCAGGAAAGTCAGGGGCTGGATTCCTGATTGTTTCTCAGGGGAAATTGGTAAGAAAGACTTCACTCTGCACAGGTATAAAAACCAACAATCAGGCAGAGTATCTGGCCTTAATCCATGCTTTGAGAAGTGCCAGGAGAATGGGTTTTGATGGGGTTACTGTTTATTCGGATAGTAAATTGCTTGTTATGCAGGTGAAGGGGATTTACAGGGTTAAATCAGAGAATCTGAAGCCGCTTCATAGAGAGGCACTTGGCATTATAAAGAAGTTTTCATCCTTTGAAATAAGACATATAGGGAGGGAGAAGAATAAAGAGGCGGATAAACTTGCAAAGGCAGGTGTGAAGTCCTGTCCTTAGACCTTGCCCCAGAGCATCAATGCACCAAATATTATAAATACAGCACCTGCAACATATCTTGTAACCTTTTCGGGTATAACATGCCCTGCTGCACTCCCGATCAGTGCTACAATCAATGTTGAAAGTGTCATTGCAATGGAAGCACCCAGGAATACAGGGAGAAAGGACTTCTCCTTTGCAGACATGGTGAATATTGCTATCTGTGTTTTATCCCCTAATTCTGCAAGGAATATGGTGATGAATGCACCTATGAACATCTTCCACATAATTCCTCCTTGTGAATATCGGGGCGAGTGGATTCGAACCACCGACCTCCTGGTCCCGAACCAGGCGCGCTAACCAGACTGCGCTACGCCCCGTTTGTTTCCCAGCCCTTTTTACCTATAAGGGGAACAAAAACGCACCCCTCGTCCTCCTCAATATAAACCCCATCCTCTTTTTTTTCAACCCTTGTCAATACCTGCATATACCTTGATCCAACGGGTGCTACAAGGACACCCCCTGTTTTTAACTGGTCAACAAGGGTTTGTGGAATATGGGGTGCACCAGCACTGACGATTATCCTGTCGTATGGCATAAGAGGTTTATAACCAAGGGTTCCATCACCATGAACATAGACTATGTTTTTGTAACCAAGTGATTCAAGCGTTTTCTTTGCACTATCAAGGAGGGGCTTCAGTCTTTCAATCGTGACCACAGTTGATGCAAGTTCTGCAAGTAATGCGGTCTGATAGCCACTCCCTGTGCCTATCTCAAGAACAATATCACCTTCCTGAGGGTCAAGAAGCTGGAGCATCCTTGCAACAATGTATGGTTGTGATATGGTCTGGCCATGCCCGATGGGAAGGGCAGAATCCCCATATGCTGAATGCTTCAGATAATCAGGAACAAAGAGTTCCCTTGGGACCTTTCTGAAGGCTTCAATAATCCTTTTATTTGTGATACCCCTTGGAAGAAGATGAAGGGCAATCATCCTCTCCCTGAGGTCTTCATATCTTGAATTCATCCTCAAGGAACCTCAATTTTCTAATCATGGTGAAGTCTGTCCATCTCAAGTGGATCGGTGTGATTGAGACATAGCCCTTTTCAATGGCATCAAAGTCAGTCCCCTCCTCCCTTATCCAAGTGGGTGGTTCTCCACCTATGGTATAAATCCTTTCTCCATTATCAAGGATTTTCTCAACAACAGAGTCTCTGTATATCCTCTTTCCAAGACGTGTTATCTTTATTTTTCCATTTGGATTCTTTGGTATGTTTACATTGAGGAGAATACCTTTTGGAAGCCCTATCTCCAGTACCTTACCTGTAAGCCATCTTGCAACCTTTCCACTGAATTCAAGGTCAGGGTCATCCTCATACTCCACATATGAAAATGCAATGGATGGAATACCCAGTATGATTCCCTCAATGGCGACTGCAACTGTTCCTGAATAGGTTATGTCTTCACCAAGATTGCCACCGTGATTTATACCACCAAGTACAATATCGGGTCTTTTGTCCATCAGCCCTCTTACAGCAAACAGGACGCAATCAGTTGGTGTTCCGTCGGTTATGTAAACCCTGTCTGAAATCCTGTGGAAGTGGATACCTGAATGGAGTGAAAATGCATGGCTTGACGCACTCCGCTGGCTATCAGGTGCAAATACATAGACCTCTCCAAGGTCCTGAACAGAAGAAACAAGGGTGTTTATACCCTTAGCCTTATATCCATCGTCATTGGAAACAAGTATCACAGCCATATGCAGTCCCATGCCATTTTTATAAACCTCAATGTATCAATCACAGGGTGTATATAACTCTTCCTTCCACTATCCCTGTATATGGTTTTTATGGGTACCTCACCTATGGAGAAACCCATCCTTCCTGCCTGAATAATCTCCTCACTCTCTGTCTGGAATCTTGTTGTTTTCAGCCTGAACCTTGTGAACACCTCCCTTCTGAATAACCTGTATCCAGACTGGCTATCCCTCACCTTTTTCCCTGCAAGGAGAGAAGTTACCATGGATGTGATGTAGTTGGTGAAATATCTTATAAGGGGCATATTTCTTATATTTGCATTCCTTTTCCCTATGACCACTGGATACTCCATGGATGCCTTTAGAAATAGTGGAATTTCTGCTGGGTCGTGTTGACCGTCTGCATCAAGGGCAATGATTATATCGTAACCTTTTTCACCAGCGTATTTGAAGGCAGTTCTGTGTGCCATCCCTTTACCCATATTTTCAGGGTGTTTCAGAACAACGGCACCCTCTTTTTCTGATACAGGTGCTGTATTGTCCACAGAACCATCATCAACCACAAGTATTGTAAAACTATAGTTTTTGATGTTCTCAATAGCCGTTTTTACCATTCTTATGGTATTGGGGATTCTTGGTTCTTCATTGTATGCTGGCAGGAGCAGGATTACTCTATCCATACCC
>QNDZ01000098.1 GCA_003646055.1 bacterium | reverse complement strand
TGAGAAGAGATTTGCCACTGGCCACACCATTGAAATGAATGTAATCACAAGGTTTGAGGAATGAAGGGTCTTCCTTGAAATAATCTCCTGAAGCCACAGTCCCCCGTACATTATACCATTCAGGAGGGAGTAGACTGCGTGGTACTTAAATGTCTCTCTTTCCAGCCTATTCAGTTTGAGCATAAAAAATGCCCCGCCTCAAGGCGGGGCATTAAATGACTGATTTTTATTTTTTCTTCTTTGTTGTCTTCTTCTTTGCAGTGGTCTTCGTCTTTTTCTTTGTGGTTGTTGTCTTCCTCTTCTTTGTGGTGCTTCCCTTGGGTCTTCCTCTCTTCTTCTTGGGTTTCTCTTCCTCTACCTTTGCTTCAGGTGGTGTTATCTCTATCTCCTCTGCCTCAAATGTCTCCTCCTTCATCTCAAGGAGGTTCTTCTCATCTTTGAGTTTCACAAGTATGGTGTAGATTATTGTCTGACCTGCTGCAAAAACAGAGACACCGTAACCAACAATGAGGAAGGCTATAGTGTAGAAGGACATACCCAGAAGGAAGGCACCAAACTGTGTGGTGACACCTGGATATGTTTTCAGGGCACCAAGAGCAAGGAATTTTCCAGGCGCAACAAGTGATGGGAACCATCTGAGCAAGAATGTTGGAGCAAAGGGCAGGTAGAGATACCATTTACCGTTGTTCCACATCACATTCCACCACTCCCTTGGACCCGCCCAGACACCAAGTGCCCATCTTGTGAGTGAAAGGGTATATTTCATCAGGAGTGCAAAAACAAACATGGCAAGGAGTGTGCAGAGTCCTAAGATAAATTCCCAGAGGAAGAATCTCCATGTCTGGTCATATAGAACGCTGAACCCTTCAAAGAGTGTGTCAAAGGTATCACTTTCTGTTGTGGCAACAATTGCAGGTGCAATCACAATCACCACAAATAGCACAATTGTGAGGTAAACCACAAAGAAAGCACCAGCAAAAATTGGCAAACTCATAAGACCTATGAGTATCTGTCCAACATGGGGAATCCTGCCCACAAGGCCAAAGACGAGTCCTACAAGAATGAGTATTGCAATAAAGACTATAAGATAAATTGGGGAAAGGAAGGTTCCCTTCCAGTTTTTCAGGGCAAATTTCCATGCCTCTTTTGCCTCGTAGAACTCATCCCCTCTCAACCTCTCGTATGTAACCTTTGAAATGGCAGTAAGGGTGACAAAGTAAAAGAAGGTAACAATTAATGCACCAATACCCCAGAGTAACCATCCATACCATGTGAGTTGTGCATTGTAGAATGGACAGGGTATAAACCTATAAGTCTGCCATATGTTTTTAAATGTCCATCCACTTACAAGAAAGCCTGCATAGGAGAATATCACATAGAAGAAAAAGGCATAAAGGATTCCCCTGAATGCAAGCCATACCTTCTTTGGTGAAGCCCCAAACCTCACAGCCCTAAAGACATCCTTATACGTAAACTCAAGGCCCACATTACACCTCCTTTCTTTTTGGATACTATACATTTATTGGGAAATTTTGTCAAGGGTGTTTAAAGGTAATTCCTTTAATACTTTACAATTTTTATAAAAATATTATCCTTCCTATCTGATAAAAAATCACTGCCATCAACCATCCAAGAACAAGGGTATAGGTTGTGGTAAACAATGCCCATTTCCATCCAGCCTCCTGTTTTATTGCAGCAATTGTGGCAACACATGGAATATAAATCAGGCTCATCACCATAAATGCATAAGCAGAAACAGGATTAAAAACAGTGGAAAGGGCAGTTTTGAGATTTATACCAAAGAGTGCACCAAGGGTACTAACAACCTGCTCCTTTGCCATAACCCCTGCAAGAAGAGCAACTGCTGCCTGATAGAAACCAAAACCTGCTGGCTTAAAAATAGGGGCAATAAACTGACCAATCCTTCCAAGGTAAGAATCAGCAGAGCCATATTCCACACCAGGGGGAAGGGATGATAAAATCCATACAACAACAACAGAGGCAAAGATAACTGTCCCTGCCTTTTTTAAGAATAGAAACGACCTGTGCCATGAAATCCTTAGAATATTTTTTATCACGGGCATGTGGTACGGTGGGAGTTCCATTATAAGATGTGTCTCTTCTCCCTTGAAGAAAAGCCTCTTAAAAATGTTCCCCATTATGAAGGCAAGCAGGATTCCAAGGGTATATAGTGAAAAAATCACCAGCCCCTGATACTCTGGAAAGAATATTCCTGCAAAGAGTATGTAGATGGGGAGTCTTGCTGAACAACTTATCAATGGATTAACAAGAATTGTGAGGATTCTGTCCTTGTGGGTGTCCAGTGTCCTTGTGGCAAGTATTGCAGGAACATTGCAACCAAACCCCATAACCATGGGGATGAAACTCTTACCATGCAATCCCATCTTGTGCATCACCTCATCCATAACAAATGATGCCCTTGCCATATATCCTGTATCTTCAAAAAAGGCAATGATAAAGAATAGGAGAAAAATATTGGGAAGAAAGGCTATGATTGAACCCACACCACCTATCAGACCATCCTTTATGAAAGAAATCACTATGGGAGATACCTCCACCCTCTGTAGAAATATGGAAAGTTTTTCCCCAAGCATATCAAAACCAGTTGATATCAGTTCTGAAAGGGGTGCTCCAAACTTGAATACAATCTGGAATGTGAGGAACATGAAGAGGAGGAACAGGGGAATCCCCAAAAATCTGTTGGTCAATATCCTGTCAATCCTATCAGAAAGGTAAATCCTATCATGGATGGAGGCGATATTTCTGACACATTCCTTCACTATACCGTGTATATACCCAAATCTTCTTTCTGTGATGCAGGTACCCAGGTCTGTCCTTGCAAGACTCCTCGCCTTTTCCAGTAAACAATTGATTTTCTCCCTTGACTTGAGAATGTTAATCTTTTGTAAAAATTCAGGGTCTTCCTCAAGGAGTTTCATTCCAAAGAAGAGTGGGGGATACTCTACATCTTCTTCCTGGAGCAATTCCATAATTGACTTTAAAATATTCAGGAACGCCTCCCCAAGATAGTAGGGAAGCCTCTGCCTCTGTTCTCCAACACCCTCCACTATTTTCTCCTTCAGGGAGTCAATACCTATACCCTTATTCCCAACCGTTGGAATCACAGGCACCTTGAGTGCGGTTTCAAGGCAATGCACCCTTATCTTCATACCCCTTGATTCTGCAACATCCATCATATTGAGTACAACAATCACTGGAAGACCTAATTCCTTTATCTGGAGGAAGAGGAGAAGATGCCTTTCAAGGTTTGAGGCATCAGAAATGATTACAACAATGTCAGGTTTTTCGTGTATAAGGTAATCCCTGGCTATCCTTTCATCTATTGTGTAGGATGAAAGCGAATAGGTTCCAGGAAGGTCAACAACCTGTATCTCTTTTCCTTTGAACTGGAACAAACCCTCTTTTTTCTCAACTGTAACCCCTGGCCAGTTACCAGTGTGTTGCTTGAAACCTGTTAGGGCATTGAATATGGTTGTTTTCCCAGAATTGGGGTTGCCTGCAAGGGCAACAACAATATCAGGCCTGCGGGACGACATAGATTCTGTTGGCCATACCAGGCCCTATGCCAATTCTGGTCTGTCCTTTGGCAATTATCACAGGTCCTGGTGCAGGTTTTATTACAGTTATCATGTCGCCCTTCAGCACGCCCATATTACTCAACCTCATAAGAAAATTTCTTCCTCCGGCTATCTCTGCAATCCTGTATTTACCAGGTGGAACAGAAGAAAGTGGCATCATTTACCTTCCCTCCTCTTTTCACACTCCTCAGGATAGGCACCTTCCTCGTAAAATTTCTTAAACGCCTTAATCCACCTTGGCTCTTCCTCAGGGCATTTGTTAACAAAATCAATGAATGAAACAAATCTTTTCATTGTTTCAGGGCTCAAATAATGCTCAATACTGCATGCATCTTTTTCTGCAATGGAATCAGGTACACCAAGAACCTCCCTGAAAAATGTAAGAAGGGTTTTGTGTTTGTTGTAAACCTCTTCTGCCTTTTTTCTACCTTTCTTTGTAAGGGCTATATGGCCGTACCTTTCATGAGTAACAAGCCCTTTCTCAGCCAGACTCTTCAATGCGCCAACAACAGAGGGAGCCCTTACACCAAGCCTTTTCACAAGGTCTTTAACCCTGACAACACCCTTCTCCTCTTCAATCAGTATGGCTTCAAGATAATCCTCAAGACTTCTCGTCAGCAAAAAACACCTCCTTAAAAAGTTAGGCTTACCTAAAAATAACCGATTGATATAATATGTCAATAGAAAAAGTTTATTTATTGTAAAAAATTATGTATAGGGATGTAAAACTGTCATAATGTCAGGGTCCGGGCTGGATTACAAGGACTGCTGAACCATCTATTTTACTCTCCTTAACTAATTTCAATACATTGTTTGCATCTGAGAGCGGGAATGTCTGTACCACTGTATTCACCCTTGCTTCCGAGGCAATATTGAGGAGTTCAACCACATCCTCTGCTGTGCTGTTTGCAACACTCCTAAGGGTCTTTTCATGATAAATCAGGCCGTATTCAATTTCAGGAATTGGGGTTGAATAGATACCTGCCATTGCAATTGTTCCACCCTTATCAAGGGATTTCAAAGCCTCATTCACAATCCACCCAACAGGTGCAAATATAATTGCAGAGTTAAGTTTCTCTGGTGGTCTCTCAGTTGCCTCTCCTGTCCAGACAGCCCCAAGGTTTTCTGCAAGTTTTCTGTGCTCTTCTGACCTTGAAAACACATACACCTTCATCCCAAGATGAACAGCAATCTGAAGAACAACATGGGCAGATGCGCCAAATCCATACAGACCCAGATTATCACCTGGTTTTGCTTCACTGAGTTTCAATGCCCTGTATCCAATCACACCTCCACACATAAGTGGAGCAGCGTGTATATCATCAAAACTATCAGGGAGTGGGTATACTGATTTATAATGTGCCTTCATATACTCTGCATACCCCCCATCCACATGATAACCAGTGAACTTTGCATTCTCACAGAGGTTTGTCTGTCCCCTCTTGCAATAGACACATTCACCACAGGAGGAATAAAACCATGGAACACCCACACGCATCCCCTTCTCAATCCCTTTAACCCCTCTGCCAACTTTCTTCACAATTCCCACAACCTGATGCCCTGGTATCAAGGGGAGTTTCATAGGAGGAATATCACCCTCAACAATGTGGAGGTCAGTATGACACACCCCACAAACCTTAACCCTTAATAGCACTTCCTCTTTCTCTATTTCTGGAATTGGAATATCCATTAATTTTAGAGGATCGTTCTCAATCCTGTCCTGAACATTTAAAACCATTGCCTTCATTATACCTCCCTTTTTGTAAGGATAATATCTGGATAATATAGGTTTTTCAACCCCTCTTCAGGTAATTCACAACATCCATGTAGTAATTCCTGGGGCATGTATAATAACCCAATCTTCCCATGTCCTCTTTTAAACTTATATTGCTGCCACCAAGAAGAAGTTTATTATGATTTATGGCAATCTCCTCAATGATTGAAGAAATGGATTGGTCATTTTCTGGATACCAGACCTCAATTCCATGAACACCAATATCAAAAAGGTCTGAAATAAGATACAGGGTCTCCTTAAGACCTATGTTCATTGCTATTCTACCAGGTGCATTTATTACAAGTATGTGGGATGTATCCTTTAATACTTCAAGCAGTTCAAAGATGTCAGGAACAACCCAGTCTTTACAGGTATGAAACCTTGAAATGTATTCATGGAACTGTTGTATTGTACCTCCCTCAAACAATCCTCTCTCCCTCACAACTCTGTATAGATATTCAACTGTAACAAAATCAACATCTGGTTCAACATTGAAATGTTCAAGGAGCAATCCCATCCTTCTGTTGTGCAAAGTTTTAACATGTTTAAAGTATTCCACCACATTATCTGGAAGGCTCAATGAATCAAACAGGATGGAAAACTCCATATTTATACCTTTATACTTTAGATCTACCTGAACACCAGGGAGAACAAATAGACCAAATTTTCTTGAACTCATAAGCATATCATCAGGGAACTCAAGGAAATTAATGTTCAAAAGGGCAATACCCTCAAGTTTCTTCTCAACAGTTTTCCTGAAAAACTCCTCAGGTTCCACCTCTCCCCCATTCCATTTCAGATGAACATGCAGGTCAGCGCCCATATTCAGTTTTTATACAAATTTTGTGCCTGAAAAAAGTACACTGATTTTCAATACATTAACAATACAT
>QNDZ01000097.1 GCA_003646055.1 bacterium | reverse complement strand
GCCTCTATCATCTCAAGCGCAGCCCTCACCGCCCTCTCAGGGTCGTCCTTGTGTGCAACTGGTGCACCAAATATCACCATGATTGCATCCCCAAGAAACTTGTCCACATCCCCACCATACTTCTCCACTATCTCAAGCATACGCATGAAATACCTGTTCACTATCTCAACAATCTTTTCAGGGTCTTCAAGTTTCTCTGTAAGACTGGTAAATCCTGATAAATCCCCAAACAAAACTGTGACAAAACGCTTCTCTCCCTCAAGCCTGACCTTTTTGGGGTCCTGCATTATCTTCTGGAACACCCTTTCAGGAAGGTATCTTTTAAAGGCATTAATATAATCATCAAGTGTAGCCATAAGATCCTCCTTTCTTTCAAAAAAATTATACCCATTTAGTATTACTGTGTCAAATTGCCAAAAATTTTTCTCCATGTTGACCCTTCCTGTATTTTTAGTATTCTATGGACTATGGATAATAGAACTATTGAGAAGGTATTGAAAATAATGGAGAAAAGATATGTGGAGTTTAAGGACCCCATTGTAACAGAGATTGCAGAAAGAACCCGTGACCCATTCAGAATCCTCATCTCCACAATCCTGAGTTTAAGGACAAAGGACGAGGTCACAGCAGAGGCATCAAAAAGACTTTTCCAGGTTGCTGATACGCCTGAAAAGATACTGAATCTTAAAACAAATAGAATAGAAAGATTGATATACCCAGTGGGTTTTTATAAAACCAAGGCAAAACGGCTCAAACAGGTATGCAGAATCCTTGTAGAGGAGTATAATGGAAGGGTTCCAGACTCACTTGACGAACTTCTTCGTCTTCCTGGTGTTGGGAGAAAAACAGCCAACCTCGTGATTACACTGGGATATGGGAAACCTGGAATATGTGTTGATACCCATGTGCACAGGATTTCAAACAGGCTTGGTTATGTGGATACAAAGACACCTGAGCAAACAGAGATGGAATTGAGGAAAAAACTCCCGAGTAAGTGGTGGATTAAATACAACGACCTTCTTGTAACATGGGGACAGAACATCTGCACACCTATAAGCCCCAGATGTTCAATCTGTCCTGTTGCAAAATACTGTGAAAAAAAGGGGGTTAAAAAATCAAGATAACAGGACCTCCTGAATCTATAAATATTAACACAAATGGTGAAAACCTTTTGAAGACCCTGCTTGTGCTTGCAATCCCTATTATGATGGGGAATTTCCTGCAGACACTTTACAACCTGATTGATACATTCTATCTTGGCAAACTCGGGAAGGCTGCAATCTCTGCACCTGTAATCACATTCAATGTGATATTCGTCATTATAGCCATAGGAACAGGATTGTCTCTGGCAGGAACAACCCTTATCTCACAATCAAAAGGAAAAGGGGATAGAGAAAAAGAAGATTTTTATCTTGGGCAACTCACTGTATCATTAACAGCCTTTGCATTGGCCATTGCAATCATTGGCTACTTTGCCTCTGAACCCATACTTAAATTATTGAAAACCCCACAGGATACATTCATTATGACAAGGTCATACATGCAGATAATCTTTCTTGGAAGTCCATTTATGTTCGGAATGTTCCTCTTTACATCTGCATTCCAGGGTATTGGAGACACCATCACTCCATTAAAGGTTCAGGGCATTGCCATACTATTGAACATAATACTTGACCCCCTTTTCATATTTGGTATTGGTCCCTTCCCGAAATTAGGTGTAACCGGTGCTGCCATTGCAACTGTTCTATCAAGGTCTGTTGGCTCATTAATAGGGATTGCCCTTCTGGTAAGGGGAAGGCACGGGATAAAACTTAGAAAGAAATATCTCAAACCATCCGGGAAGGCTATAAAACTCATGTTTGAGATCGGGATACCTGCATCCATAGGGAACATATTTGCATCAATCGGTTTCACTGTTCTTCAGGGGATTGTTAATACATTCGGTTCTGCTGTTGTTGCTGCATTCGGTGTTGGTAACAGGATAGTTTCACTATTCAACATGCCCGGGATGGGCATTGGAAGGGCAGTAACAATCCTTGTTGGTCAGAGTCTTGGTGCAGAAAACATAAAGAGGGCAAAGCAATCGGTTAAAATGGGTGTGCTTGTGATTGGAACATTCCTCACCATTGGTATGACGCTCACCTTCTTTTATGGAAACTACTTTGTTAAGTTCTTCATACCAAATGACCCTGAGGTTCTGAAACTTGGAGAAATCCTGTTCAGAATTATCTCCCCCTCAGTGATATTCTTCGGGATATTCATGGTGATAAGTGGTGCATTCCAGGGAGCAGGTGACACAAAACCTGTGATGATACTATCCATTGTGAGGCTATGGGGAATAAGGGTTCCATTCGCATATATACTATCAAAAACTCTACACATGGGAGCAACAGGAATATGGCTCTCCATGTTCCTTTCGAATATCATTGTCTCTATATGGGGGCTCTTCTGGTTCAGAACGGGCAGGTGGATAACCTACCTTGACAGAGAAAGAATCTAACCCCACCCCCCCTCTAGGGACGGGGGATGACAATTTGACAGTTTTCAATTTTAAATGGAATAAACGAGGACTGTCGTCCCAATGGCCAGAAGCAAAACGCCTGTTAATACCTTGATAAAGACCACCCTCTTTATAAGAAACCTGTTGAATTCCCTCTGACCAAACCCGAACAGGGCAAGGGAAAACACAATAACTGTGGGAATGATAAATCCAATATTGTAGATGAGGAGCATTTTGAATACATGCAGCCTCACCATCGGGTCTTTTGCAAGGTATGCAAGCACAGGGAAATAGACCTGACCTGTGCAGGTGAATTCAAAGAGTGTAACAAGGAATCCAATCAGCAGACCTGCGAAAAGTATTGCTCCTTTACCAAATCCCTTTCTTATGGTTCCTTTAACAAGTTTTTTGAATCTCTCTGGCATCTGGAGTGCCATGTCCCTGCCTTTCCTGTACAGGATGGCATCCCTGAAACTCAAAATCCCAAGCACCAGGGCAAAAATACCACTCAGGATATAGATTGCCTTCCCTATATTTTTAACACCTTCCATACCCCTGAAGAATGAAAAGAGTCCCATACCAATGAGAAGATAAGTGATATAAACAGCAATGATGAAAGGAATACCTCCCCAGAGTATCTCACGCCTCCCACCTCTCATGGAGAGGAATGCCATGAGGAATATAAGGACTGCAAATGCACATGGGTTTATCCCGTCAATAAGACCTGCAAGGAATACCCCTGTTGCCTTCATGCCTTTCAGCAGACCATAGACCTTTTCCTCCTTGTATTCCTGCCAGAAGGGAAGATTCCCTCCACCCTTTGAAGTCTGGACAATTGCTTCACGCAGCCGGTGGATGTCGCTCTGGAAAAAGACAAGGGTATCAAGGATTACAACAGGTGTAACCAGATATTTTTCTTTATCTATTCCAAGCCGTTTTTCTATTGATAGAAGAAGGCCTGCATGCTCAAGCACATCCATCTTTTTAATGTGGAGGGCGGGGAATTCCTTCACAAGTGTATTCAGGTAGAGGTCAACCTTTGAACATTTCAGGCATCCTTTTGAATAGAAATACAGGATGTAAACGGGATTTTCAAGTTTCAGGGTATCCTTTTCTAATTTTGTTTTTGCACTTATGTTCTGTTCAGGATTTAGAGACTTGAGGTATTTGACGAGTCCTTCCTCTATCTCTTTTCTATTCCCGAAGATCTTATCACCAACAACTACCACGGGAATGGCATTGTCATAGTCCCTGTGCTCATCTTCTATCTCCATAAGGAGTTTCATGTTTTCTATTTTTTCAACAGAAAGGGGAACTATCTTTACATAGGATAATTTCTCAACCTGGGGCAGAACATTCTCTTTTACTGCCTCACAATCAGGGCAGTGCGGGTCAAAGAAGTATAATACCTTTATGAGGGAAATGAGAAAGACTATCATGCACCGTACTTATCAAGCCTGCCTGCGTGTGCAAGTAAAAGGGATGTAAGATAAATACCAGGGATTCTTCCCATATCCCCTAAGGCACACTCCTTCTCATTGAACCCCTTCACACCACTTATCCTTGTCCACTTTGATACAAGAAGGAGCGGGACAGGATGCCAGGAATGTGCTTTGTATGATGCAGGGGTTGAATGGTCACCAGTGATTGCAAGGACATCTGGCTTGAGATTCAGAATTTCAGGGATCAGCCTGTCAACCTCTTCAATCACACTCACCTTCCCTTCAAAATTGCCATCCTCTCCATAGGAATCCGTCTTTTTTATGTGGACAAAGAAGTAGTCATAATCATTGTAATGTTTTTTCAGAATATCTATCTCGTCTTTAACATTGGTTCCATTCACCCGGGCAACATCCATACCCAGAAGTTTAGCAATTCCACGATACATGGGATAGGTGGCAATGGCCAGTGATTTCATTTTGTAGATTTCAGGGAATGATGGAATGTGGGGCGCACCTGTTATCCCTCTCAGGATTACACCGTTTGCAGGTTTCTCATCCTTCAGAATCTCCCTTGCAAGCACGGAGAACTTGTTCACAACATCTGCTATTCTTCCTCCACCATCAACTGGTTCAGACTTCAGCACAGGCTCACCCTCTCTATGAGGGTCCGTGTCTGTTGCAGAACCAGTCAGTCCTTCACCCCTGAATAGAACAACAAATCTATGCTCCTTACCACTTTTTAATATCACCTTAATACCATCTATCTCCTTGATGCCTTCCTTTAATTTCTCTATCAGTTCCCTGTTCTTTTCATCAGGTATCCTTCCAGCCCTTCTATCAACAACAATGTTTTCTTTTATTGTGCAGAAGTTTCCCCTTGCTGTTACATCGCCTGGAAGAACCTCCATATCCACACCAAGTGCCTCAAGTATTCCTCTTCCTATATCATACTCAAGCGGATCGTAACCAAAGAGTGAAAGATGGCCAGGTCCGCTTCCAGGGGTGATACCAGGGAACACAGGATCCATGAGTGCGACTGAGTGAAGTGAGGCAAGTCTATCCATGTTGGGTGTCCTTGCAAGTTCAAGGGCGGTCTTCCCATCTACAGGGAGCCCGCCCAATCCATCCATCACAAGGAGTATAATCTTTCCACCTTCATCCTTGACAAGTTTTTGAAGGACCGGCATGGGATTTTTCACTTCTTTCCCTCCAGTTCCTTCAGCATCTTTTCGGCCTTTGGCCTGTCTTCAAGGTAATAAAGCCTTGCATCATTTGGATTTTTCAGATTCAAAAGTTTTTGCAAAATCTCTCTTGCCTCATCATACTTCTTTTTCTTGATTAAGTCCTCTGCAAGCCTTGTGTATGCTGCAACATATGTTGAATCATTCTGGATTGCCTGTTTGTAATGCTGGATTGCCTTGTCCCTGCTTCCACCCGCAAATCCAGGAAGTGCGTCGTAGATGCCTCCAAGCAACACATGTGCGCCTGCATGCTCTGGGTTCAATTTCAGGACAAGGTTGGCCTCCTTCTTTAAATCATCCACCATAAACAGGGAACTCATCACACCCCTTGCCTCACCCTCCTTTGCCCTGTTCACTGCGTGCCAGTAATGGAGTTCAGCATTCTCTGGATACTTCTTCAGAAGTTTCTCACAGATCTCCTTGCCCTTGATAAACCATTCCATTCTCACCTTTTTGTTCTTCGCATCAGACCCCTTATTGTAGCAAAAGTAGGCATATCTCCAGACAATCTCTGGATTTTCAGGGTCTGTCTTGAGAAGCGAATCAAGAATGCTGTAAGCGGTTTCAAACGCTGAAGTATCCTTCCAGGAAATCTGGTACAATGAGTCCACCTTTGCAAGGGTGGAGTCAAGACTCATTGAAAATAAGAGCAGTCCAATCATTTTTTCACCTTTTCAAGCTCTGGAGCAATATAGTGCTCCTGCCAGATTTTATCAGTCAGTTCTGCCATTCTGTTATCGTATTCAATCAGTCCCTTGTGGTATTCCTTATCGGTGAGTGCTACCTTCGCATCCTCGTCAGCGGGTTTTGCCTTGTGCTTCTTTACAACTTCCAGGAACTCCTTGTGGTGGTCCCTGATGAAGCACGGCCTCATCCAGTTTCCATGCTCATGGGGAGGTCTCTGATAACCATAGGAATCCTGCCAATCCCTTATGTCCTTGAAGAAACCAGAGTTGATGATGTCGTTTAGGTTCCTTCCATTCTTGAATGCCTCAACAACGTTGTCCACAGTGTATGGAACAAAGACACAGGGCATAACATCACCATTCCAGTTGATGTAGAAGTATCCACCTGACCTTGCAGCAGCAATACATCCATCAGAGGAGGTTGCAGAATTCCAGAAGTCAGCAAGGAATATGCCTTTCTCTCTTACAAGATGCCATTCCCACTCAAAGAGTTTAAGCCTTTCCTCAGGGGTCGGCATAAG
>QNDZ01000096.1 GCA_003646055.1 bacterium | reverse complement strand
TTCACAACAACAAGGTCTATGGGAAGAATACCCTTCTTCTTCAATTCAAGCATATGTTCATTACTCTCTCTGCTTGCAAGAATCCCGGCAAATATTGCAGGGTGGAGTGTCTTAACCCTTCCATTTAGTATCTCCTCACTCCCTGTATATTCTGAAACATTCAGTATTTTTTTGATCCCTTTTTCCTTCAAGAATTTATAAGTCCCTCCTGTGGAGAGTATCTCCACATCTCTCTCCTCAAGGAACCTTGCAAGTTCCTCAATACCCTGCTTATCCGACACACTTATCAATGCTGTTTTTATCTCCATTATTCCTCCAGAATCCTTTTGAGTTCAAGTAATTCCTTCAGAAGGTCAATGGTTTCTCCCTTCACCTTATTTTCAAGGAGTTTCCCTGCATATTCAAGGGAGTATCCCTGGACATGCACGTAAAATTTAATCCTCTTCAGGAGTTCAATATCCTGTTTTCTGTAAAGTCTTCTGTTCCCCTGCGTTCTTACAGGTGTGAGTTTCCTGAACTTTTTCTCCCAGTATCTTATTGTGCTCTTTGGAAGATCCAGCATCTTTGATACTTCATCAATTGTATAAAATAATTTGTCCATCAATCCTCTTCCTTTAATTTTCTTGTCATTAAATCCTCTATTGAGGATTGTGGCGATTTACCATTAAACAATACATGGTACACCTCACGGGCAATTGGCAGTTCAACACCATACTTCTCACCCAGTTTCACAGCAGACCTTGTCGTGTTCACACCCTCTGCAACCTCAACCATCTCTGACAGAATATCATCAAGTTTTCTTCCCTTACCCAGTTCTTTACCCACATGATGATTCCTTGACTGCTCACTGAATGCAGTAACAATCAGGTCTCCAGTTCCAGACAGGCCTGAAAAGGTGGCAGGCCTTCCTCCCATTGCCCTGCCCAGTCTCTTCATCTCTGCAATTGCCCTTGTCAGAAGGGCTGCTTTTGCATTCATACCAAGCCCGAGTCCATCAAGTATTCCTGCTGCAATTGCATAGACATTCTTGAGTGAACCACCCAGTTCAACACCAACAATATCCTTTGATGTATAAATCCTGATGAGTTTGCTTGAAAAATTGTACTGAACCCTCCGTGCAAGGTTTATATGTTTTGAAGATGCTACAAGGGTTGTTGGAACACCCTTGACAACCTCCCTTGCAATACTTGGTCCTGAAAGTGCAACAACCCTGTCCCTCTGGGAAGGTATGTTATCCTCAATGATTTCAGATACCCTTCTCAGGGTTTCAGGTTCAATGCCCTTTGAAAGGCTTACAATTAAATGGTCATCACCTACATAGGGTTTCATGTGGCTGGTTATAGCAGATATTGTATGGGATGGTTGAGCAATCACAAGAAAATCTCCAAAATTTACTGCCTCCTCTATATCGGATGTTATTTTTATGGGTTCAGGTATGAAATGGCCGGGGAGGAACTCCTTATTCTCCCTTTCATTTTTTATCCTTTCTGCCCTTTCCCTGAAAAACTCATAGAGGCACACCTTATGCCCTATTCTATGGAGATACAGGGCAAAGACCGTTCCCCAATTTCCTGCTCCTATCACAGAAACATTCATGTTAATATTAAACCCCAAAAATCAAAAAAATCAAGTGGGGAGAACACTTTTGATTTCCCCAATTTTTACATTGAGTAAGAAAAAAACTTTGAACTTTTGAGTTCTTCCTTAAGTTTCTCCTAATCTATTTCCACAATTTCCACAAAAGTTGCTTCCAGGGGGATTTTTCGCTCCACATTTGGGACAAACTAACATTTCCAATGGTGCGCCACAATTCACACAAAACTTTCCTTCCCCTGCAGGCTTTCCACATACAGGACAGATAGTAACTTTACTTTCAATTTTCCCCGAAAAAGTTGTTGTTGCAGCAGCCTTTTTCCATATCTGTTCTTTTGTCATAGCACTCTTTGCAGCAGCTATTTCAACATTAACCCTGGGAGCACATTCCACACATAGACCCTCCTGTTCATTCCAGCAATTCTCACACACCCACTTTGTACATTTAGGACACCTGTGGAAATGCCCCTTTGCTTCATTTTGAGCCTCTTCGAAAGCCTTTTCGTGTTCTTTATGCCATGCTGGGGACATTCCCTGGAATCTTTCGCTGATAACATCAGCACTTCTATCAATACCATAACCCACATTGTAATGGCCCGTCATCTGTGCAGCTGCACTGGCGATTCTACCCAAACCTCTCAAAAATCTACCTTTTTTATAACTTTTAGATTCAACGAACCTCGTTTTATATCCTTCTTTGCAGTGGTCACAAAAAAAAGTAAATTGAAACCCTGCTTCTGTACTGTTATCAGCATAGTTATCTGTAAAACTTATAAGTTTACCTTCTCCCATAATTACCTCCTTTTAATTTAGTATAGATTTACCACATTTAATACATTTATTCTCAATTGGCGGTTGTTCGGTTTTACAATGGGGACAAACAACAACCAGCCTCTCTCCGCACTTATCACAATAATCTCCAAAGAACGTTTCTTCTCCACAATGAGGACATCTAATACTGAGTTTCAAGCCGCAGTTGGGACAAACTATATAATTCTTCTGGATGGGAGACCTGCATTTGGGGCATCTCAATGGGCCAACAGGATTTACTTTACCACAGTAAGGACAGACATTTGTATCTGGTGGTACCAATTTACCACAGTATTTACAGGGATGCATATATCCGGGCATTATTAATCCTCCTTATCAATTATTTTAGGAGTATAAGCTTCCTAATATTTTTCATATCACCTCTTTGTAGGTAGAGGAAATATACTCCATTTCGTAACCTCTTACCATTATTATTAACACCGTTCCAGTATGATCTGTGAATTCCAGCACCCTGTGTTTTATTATCAATAATGTTCTTTACCAGCCGCCCCGAAATACTGTAAACTTTCAAATCTACTTTCTGGGGGGAGCGAAGTGTATATTTAATAGTGACCAAATTTCTGAACGGGTTTGGATATATCCAGAATTTATCAGGTGAATCTTCCTCACTAAATTTCTGCCCTATCCCAGATGGTGTTCCCTTCGCATATTTAAGGTTTGTTGAATCACCACCATCGTAATATGCTATCTGAGAGATACCATCTTTATCGATTTCAAGGGAAAGCCACTCACAGGTAACATTGCTATCAACAACCTCTATGTTCCAATTTGAACCATCCAAGTATCCATATTTAACTATATTCCAATCACCTACATATACGATATGAGGAATGACTTTCTCATATAATGCCATTGAGACAGTTTTGGAATTAACAACCTCTGGCGAATCTATTACTTCCGTTTTCCAGTCCATTCCATCCCATTGTGCATATTTGAGTATTGAATTAGAACCATCCCAGTAGGCAATGTGAGGATGATTCAAGGTATCCACAGATAAAGTAGAATTTAAACCAACATTTCCTGCTGTATCCACTTTTTCAATTTGCCAGAAAGGTGATATACAACCCACCTTGAGCAGGTATCCATCTGACTCAATACTTCCAAATTTTCTTTTCCCACCAACTGTAATGTATCCTTTATCTATTGTTTGCACAATGGAGGAACCCCAGACCTGTACACTGTCAACACCAAAATGTTTCATCCATAATATATCTCCACTCCCTGTGATTTTGATTAATAAAACAAGAGCACTATCTGAGGAATCAGGCCTGCACGATCCAACTATTATGTAATTGGAGTCACTGGTATTCTCCATATCATTAACACTTGCTGCATACCAATAGTCATACACCTTTGTCCATAGTGTATCACCATCGGGATTTATTTTCAAAAACCAGATGGCTGAAGAATACTGTGCAAAAGATTGTGTGTTACCAACTATTAAATAGTTCCCATCATCCGTGGGTAAGATTATCCTTCCTGCATCATTCTCTGTGCCTCCATAAATTTTAGCCCAGAGCGAATCGCCTATAGAGTCTATTTTAAAAATAAGTAGATCATTATTGCGAATACCATAAAAGGTCTGGCCTAAAATCATGTATCCTGAATCCTGTGTCTGTACAAGATCAAAGAATTGAGTTTCACTATCAGGAACACAAAAAGTCTTCCTCCATACTTCACCTCCAACGGAATCGGTTTTAACAACAAAACCTACAGAGGTTGCATGACCCGAGGAAAAAGATGAACCCGCTATAATATAGCCACCATCAAATGTCTGAATGGCTTCACCACTCTCACCATAATCATAAGGTTGTCCTGTTGAAAAACTTCTGTCCCATTCAATTTGACCTGTAGAATCAAGTTTCACAAGCCACATTGCGTGTGTTCCATCAGGAGAAAAGGAATGGGTTGTTCCATTTATTATATATCCTCTGTCAGCTGTAATCTCTAAATCATCATAGGTTCTGTCATTCCCCCAGCCACCGTAAGTGTATGACCATAAGGTATCTCCGTTATCATCAATTCTAAGTACCCATAAATCCTGATTCCCTGACCCAAAAGAATAAGTATAACCGCAAATAATGTACCCTCCGCCATCCATAGCCTCTATACCATAAATCCAATCACCGCTACTACCACCATATACCCTGCTCCATTGTGTATCTACTCGTCCTTCCACCAAACAAGCATATTTCAAGTCCTCGGTACTCCAATCATAATAACTTATGTGTGGATTATTATTTTCATCCAATGCCAGAGAGACATACTTTATTTCGTCTCCAATAACACTATCAACAACCTCTGTATGCCAACCTAACTCATCCTCGTATGCATATTTTAAATAATAATTCCCGGTTGAATAGTCAGATAAAGTATATGCAATATGAAGGTAGCCATCTGTTCCGAATTTTATGGAATTCCACTCTCCTACATCACCATTATTAGGAAAGGAATCCACCCCTTCTTGTTGCCAGTTTGAACCATCCCACCATGTGTGCCAGAGTTGTCCTCCGTACAAAAAACTCTTACCAAATGCGATGTGAGGATAATTCAAACTGTCAAGCGTAATGGATGTTACTCCATAAACATCCTGTGTATTTTCTACATATTCAAACTGCCACTGAACACCATCCCAATGTGCATATTTTAACTTCCATCCAGATGTGCCATCTTTATAACTAATATGTGGATAACCAAACATATCTACAGCGATAGAACAATTGTCGCCAACATTTCCAGAGGTATCTACTGATTCAATCTCCCAGAACGCAGTTAATGGCAAAGATGAAATTAAGACCCCAATAAAAAAAATCCTATGAAACGTTTTGGTATTCATGATTCTAACCTCCTGAACCATTTTTTATCATCATCTTTAATACTAACATTGAACTTTAATAGATGCATAACATCCTCCATCCATTGTTCATAGGATCGGTGAACAATACGCCCAATAAATAACTTCCTTAATGTTCTTAAAGCAGATATCTTCTGTATAGCAAATTTGTAATGCTCATATTCAGGTTTTTCTATCTTTTCCCTGGGAAGATAGATTGGCTCTCTTCTAAAATTGATTTCAAGCATACACCTATTGATTTGGTTTATCAAATCATCAACTCGGGTATCCAGCTCCTCAAAAGTTAGACCATGATATTCTTTTCTCCCAACTATTCTAAAAAAGTAGGTTGCCTTACCTGAATCCTTTTCCGATGAAGCTTCCATTGCTATAGCATTGCCATAGGAACGTGTTTCATCACCATAAATGGGTATCAAAAACCATATATACTCCCCTGTGAGTTCTCCCAACAATCCTCTTTTAACCCCTATACAAACCTTTTCTCTACGCGCTATCTTGCTTAAAAAATCATATTCCTTTTTTATACCAAGTAATCCGATTCTTCTTTCAAGTTCCTTCCACAAATCAGGTGAAATCATATCTATATCAATTCTTCTAACTGCTTTTCCCTCTTTCATAAACGATGCTATTTCCCTAATAGTCAATGGATGGGCCTCAGGTAAAAGTTCTTTCAAATAGGTCTGAACCTCTAACTGTCTCTCATTATAAACTTCCGAAAATACCTTTATAAAATTATCAAATTCCCATCCCATCTTTGATAGACTCAACCTTTCTCCGTCTTCTCTAACAACAAGGACAGAATAATCCTCAACGCTAATTTCCTGTATTTCTGAAAAAAGAACTCTAATAATCTCTCCACATTCAGGAATAACCACAAGTGAGGTGTCATACAACCTTAACTCACACAGCCCTTCTAAAACCTCATTGGTTTTAGTGTAATAAATAAAATCGGCTTTAATCCCGGATTTTCTAATTGTTTCATTAATAAGCAATTCCTTCAAAATGGTTTCATTTATCTTTTTTGAAAAAAACCTGAGAAAATCATCAAAGTAGTATCCGAGTTTGGAAAGAATAAAAGATACATCGGATGTTAAATTAATAATAATCTTATAC
>QNDZ01000095.1 GCA_003646055.1 bacterium | reverse complement strand
TGGAAGGGTTAAGACACTCCACCCTGCAATATTTGCCGGGATTCTTGCAAGCAGAGAGAGTAATGAACATATGCTTGAATTGAAGAAGAAGGGTATTCTTCCCATAGACCTTGTTGTTGTGAACCTGTATCCCTTCAAAGAGGGACTTATCAGAAACCTGAACCACGATGAGATGATTGAACTGATAGATGTTGGCGGAGTGAGTTTGATAAGGGCTGCTGCAAAGAATTACGTCTCCTGCACCGTGCTCACAAGCCCTTCTGATTACAGGCAATTCATGGATGAACTTTCCTCAACAGGTAAGATTTCCATTACAACAAGGGCAGAATTTGCAGTGAAGGCATTCTCTTTAACATCAGAGTACGATTCAATGATTGCTGGCTATCTCAAGGAAACATCCGGTAAAATAGGGGAGTTTGAACTTCCCGAGATTTTCACCATGGACCTGAAAAAGGAGATGGAACTCAGGTATGGTGAGAATCCCCATCAGCAGGGAGCCATTTACAGGTGGAAGGGTGATAAACTATCATTGCTTGATGCAGAGATACTCCATGGAAAGAAGATGTCTTATAACAACTATATGGATGTGGATACTGCACTCAATGTGGTGCTTGAATTCAACATACCAGCCTGTTGCATTGTGAAGCATGCAAACCCATGTGGAGTTGGCACAGGGGAGAATGTGAATGAGGCATTCAACAGGGCATACACAACAGACCCCATATCTGCTTTTGGTGGTATTATAGCATTCAACAGGCCCGTGGACTTCATTACTGCCAATGATATAAGTTCCTCCTTCTTTGAAGTGATTGTTGCACCTGATTTTCACGATGATGCTCTGTCTGTTTTGAAGAAGAAGAAAAATTTAAGATTGCTGAAACTACCCATTGGAGAATTCAATCCATACCCATATCACAACCTTTTGAGGGTGAGGGGAGGACTCCTTGTACAGGAGTCTGATTGGATTGTGGAGGATCCAACAAAGTGGGAGGTTGTGAGTGACAGACAGCCTACTGATATGGAGATGGAGGCAATGATTTTTGCCTGGAAGGTCGTGAAATGGGTGAAGTCCAACGGTATCGTTCTTGCAACAAGGGAGATGACCATAGGCATAGGTGCAGGACAGCCATCAAGGGTGGGTTCTGTTGAAATTGCAATAAAGAATGCCCACAACCAGGGTAAATATACAGGTGGAACTGCACTTGCCTCTGATGGTTTCTTCCCTTTCAGGGATTCAATTGATGCAGCAGCAGAGGCAGGTGTGAGTGCTGTTGTTGAACCAGGTGGGTCTGTGAGGGACAGGGAGGTTATAGATGCAGCAAACGAACACGACATGGTGCTTGTCTTCACCAGAACAAGGCACTTCAGACACTGAAGACCTGCCCTGGAATTTTTTAGTTCACAGATGTAAAATCAAAAAATTCTGAGAAACCCTTCTCTTGACAAATATTCAATTTTTATTATGCTTTGCCAAACAGGAGGAGATAATGGGTCTGGAACTGGTAAAGGAGATTAAGGAGGCTGAAAAAAAAGCCTCTGAAATCATAAATAATGCAAGGAAAGAGGCTTCCTCCATGATTCTTGATGCCGAAGAGAAGGCAAGGGAGATAATCCTTCAGGCAGAAACAGAGGCAAAGAAGATGGTTCAGAAGGCTGTTGAGGATGGCAGGAAATCGGGAAAGAAAAAGGTGGAGAAGATGAGGAAGGAGTTTGAAAAAAAACTTGAAGAGATGAAGAAATCCTATCTGGATAGGGTGGAGGAGATGGTAAAGTTTGTAATCAGCAGGATTGAGTAAGCCTCTATAATGGCTACTGTTCCCCTTACCAGGATAACAATATATCTTCACCACAGGGAAAAGGATGAATTTCTAAAGGGTCTTCAGGAGATAGGTGTTTTCCATATATCAAATTTAAGGAACCATCCCCTTGTAGAGGAGTATCCTGATCTGGTTCCACAGGAAGATTTCACTGATGCTGAACTTGAGGAAAACCTGAATAGAATACAGCAGGCAATTGAAATCCTTGAGCCGTACGACCCGAACAAGAATCCCCTTTCAGGATTCATTGATATGAAGGTGGTTCTCTCACCATCAGAATATGCTTCGTATCTTGAAGGTTTCAGTATGGAGGATGCTGAAAGGGTGGTGGAGATTCACAGTGAGATAAAGGAAACAATTTCTGATATTGAGGCAATAAAAACCCAGAGGGAAAAACTTATTCCATGGAGGGATTTAAAATTACCCCTTTCAGAAACAGGAAGTTTTGAAAGGATAACCTCCACACTTGCCATTTTCAAAGGTGTATCTGTTGAAACCCTTGAAGGTGCGCTAAAGGATATTCCTGTGGATTATGAAATTGTTTTTGCATCAGGAACAGAGATAGGGGTTCACATGGTTTACCTGAATGAGGATTCAAAGGAAGTCCTTGCTGCACTTTCGGATTTTGAATATGAAATTCCTGAACTTGGTGAGTTCAAAGATACACCCCTTGAAGAATTGAATAAACTGGAGGAGCGTGAGGAGAGATTGAATGGGCGGGTGGAGATACTTAAAGAGGAACTGGTTAAGAATGGTAGTATCAGAACCAATCTTTTGATAGCGTATGATTACTATAATAGCGAACTTATGAAGAAGAAGGCTCCAAATTCATTCCTCTCCACGAACTCTGTTTTTATTATTGAGGGATATGTTGAGAAGGAGCATGAGGAGAAGATAAGAAGGTTTCTCAAGGGCTTTTCAGGCATAGACTTTGAATTCACCCCAGCAAGCAGGAAGGAGAATCCACCTGTTAAGCTTAAGAATGTTAGGTGGGGTAGACCATTTGAGGTTATCACTGAACTTTACGGGCTTCCAAGGTATTTTGAGGTTGACCCTTCATCCTTCCTTGCTCCATTCTTTGTAATTCTCTTTGCCTTCTGCCTCACAGATGCTGGTTATGGAATTATTCTGGCACTGCTGGGTCTCTACTTCCTCAAAAAAATACCAGGTGGTGAAAAGTTTCTCTGGATATTGATTGCAAGTGGTATATTCACCATCTTTACCGGAGCAATCACGGGTGGGTGGTTCGGTGATATAGATTCATTGATACCCGCTCTTCATGGATTCAGACATAAGTTCATGCTCTTTGACCCCTTTGAGAAACCCATTGTGTTTTTTGGTATTGCACTTGCACTGGGGATACTCCAGATTTTCTATGGATGGGTGATAGGTGCAATTTACAAAATACGCGATAAGGAGTATCTTGATTTCCTCGGGAATGAATTTGCCTGGCTCTTTTTCTGGATTTACCTTTTCTTCCTTGTGTTCATGATGATGAAAGGACACAAAAGTATTGGGTTTCTTGGCTTACCATTGATTATCCCTGTGGTGCTGATAATCCTCTTTGGTTGGAGGGGTAGCACACTCACAAAGTCAATACTCAAAGGACTGTACAAATTGTACAGTGATTTCTTTGGTTTTATCGGTGATGTCTTGTCCTATTCAAGGGTGATGGCACTTGGTATGGTTACTGCGGGTATTGCAATGTCTGTTAATATAGTGATAAATCTTATCAGACCCATACCTTACCTTGGCCCTGTACTTGGTGTGTTTATCTTTATATTCGGCCACTTTTTCTCAACTGCTATAAATGTTCTTGGAGCCTTTGTCCATACACTGAGGCTTCAGTATGTAGAGTTCTTTACAAAGTTTTATGAGGGTGGAGGAGAACCTTTCGTTCCATTCAAGAGGTCTGAAAGGTTTGTTATAATGAAACAAAAAGAAAAGGAGGTATAATGGCGGGTTTCTGGATTGCCATGGCTGGAGCAGCAGTGGCTGCACTTTTTGGTGGTATTGGTTCAAGTATAGGTGTTGGTCTTCCTGGAAGGGCAGCAGCAGGTGTTCTCTCTGAAGACCCGAATAAGTTTGGTAAACTCTTCCTCCTGGTGGCTCTCCCTGGAACACAGGGCTTTTATGGGTTCATTGCAGCACTATTCATCATCATAAAACTCGGTCTTCTCGGGACACCCAATTTTGACATCACAGTTTGGCAGGGTGTTCAGTTTCTTGTTGCTTCAATCCCTGTTGGATTTGGTGGACTTGTTTCAGGTATCCATCAGGGTAAGGTCTGCGCTGCTGGTGTGGATATGACTGCAAAAAAACCAGAGGCATCAATGAAGGCAGTTATTTATGCAGCAATGGTGGAAACATACGCCATTCTTGGGCTACTTACAACAATCTTCCTTATACTTAAATTAGGATAGGTGCAAGATGCAGGGGAAGGTCTCCAAAAAGATTATACAGGATGCAGAGAAGGAAGCCTCAAAGATACTGGAACAGGCAAAGAAGGAAGCAGATGAAATACTGAAATCTGCTCAGGAGAAGGCACAAAGGATTAAAGAGGAGGCTGAAAAGACCGGTGAAGAGATGAAGAAAAGGGAGGAGGAGAGGCTGGTCACCATAGAGAAACTTGAAGAGAAGAAGAACCTGCTTGCAATGAAAAGGGAAGTGCTGGATAAGGTCTTTGAGGAGGCACTTGAGGACCTGAAGAACTGGAAGGTACAGAGATACGTTGATTATGTGGCGAAGAAGATAATCCTCTCCATCTCAACCGGTGACGAATTAGTTGTTCCAGGCAGGCTCCATTCAAATGCTTTGAGGAAACAACTGGATAAGATTAAGAGAGACAGAAACCTGAAGTTTGAGGTGACTAAGGAAGATGGCGACTTTGATTTTGGATTTGTTATAAAAAAGGAAAGGACAGAAATCAAATTCACGGGTGAGGATATAGTGGATGAACTTAAAGACAAAATTGAACTTGAGGTAGCCAGGAGGCTCTTTGCTGGAGATACTGACAAAACTGCCTGAGCGATTTCTTGAAAATCAGGAATACGCTTATGCCGTGGGAAGGGTAAGGGCCCTTGAGGTGAGCCTGATTGATAAGCAGAGGTTTGAGAGACTCCTCAAGGCGGGAATTGAGGAGATGGGAAGGATACTGGTGGATACTGATTATTCTCACAGCCTTTCTGAACTCCTCAACCCATCAACATTTGAGAATGCGCTCCAGAATGAAAAGCAAAGGATTCTAACTCTTATTGATTCCCTTATTTTTGAGGAGAATGTGAGGAAATTCCTCCATCTTGAATTTGATTACTTCAATGCCAGGGTTCTGCTGAAGGGAAAAATCTTTGACAGGGATGTTTCAGATTTTCTTGTTCCTCTTGGTAATCTGAACACGGATGAAATGAAACAGATATTTGAGAATGAAGAGTATGAAAAACTACCTGAAAATCTTGTTAAGGCAATCCAGGATGCCATCTCTTCATACTATAATTCTAAAGAGCCCAGAATGATTGATTTTACCTTTGACAGGGCCTTTATTGAACATATGAATGTGAGTGGGTATCCTCCATTCTTACAGGACTATTACAGGCTTCTCACTGACCTGACGAATTTCAGGTCTCTATTAAGATGGAAGGTTATGGAATTGGATAAGTCACGTTTCAGGGATGTTCTTCTTCCTGGAGGTTTCATACCAGAGGGAATGTTCCTTGAATTGATTGGAGAACCAGTTGAACAGATTCCTGGTGTTTTTTCCAGATGGATTTATTATCCAGTGTTTCTTGAAGGAACAAAGTATCTGAACACAAATCATTCTTTTATAAGATATGAAGCCATGGTAGAGAAACTCCTTTCAACTTACATTGATAAAACAAGGTATCTTGTCTTTGGGGTTGAGCCCATTATTGCGTATTATCTAAAGAAAATGAAGGAGATTAAAAATATGAGGATAATACTTGTTGGAAAGTTTAATGGGGTTGAAGAGGAAATCCTTGCAGAGAGGCTTGTGGTATGAAGATAGCAGTTATAGGGCCTGAAAGTGGGATAATACCATTCAGGGCAATAGGTGGAGATACCTATGCTGTAGGTGAAAAGCCCGATGAGATTGTCAGGGAGGTTCTTGGCAGGGATTATGGAATTGTTTTCATCACCGAAGATACAATAAACAGGCTTGAAGACAGGAAGATTATAATGGAGACAGAGATTAATGTTGTCCCCATTCCAGGTGTGGGTGGGGAGACAGGTTTTGGAAGGGAAAGGATAAGAGAGTTAATAAAGAGAGCAGTTGGTGTAGATTTAGGAGGAGAGAAATGAAAGAAGGAAGAATAATAAGGGTTTCAGGGCCCCTTGTTGTTGCAGAGGGGATGAAGGGTTCAAAGATGTATGATGTTGTTTATGTGAGTGATAAAAAACTCATGGGTGAAATCATTGAACTCAAGGGTGAAATTGCCTCAATACAGGTGTACGAGGAAACAGGTGGTATTGGAGTTGGTGAGCCTGTATATCCCACTGGTGCTCCACTCTCTGTTGAACTTGGACCTGGTTTGATTGAATCAATCTACGACGGTGTCCAGAGACCACTTGATAAGATAAGAGAGATGGCAGGTGACTTCATCACAAGGGGAATACATATACCCGGTCTTGACAGGGAGAAGAAATGGAAGTTCTCTCCGAAAGCGAAAGAAGGGGAAGAGGTTGAACCTGGTGATATTCTTGGTGT
>QNDZ01000094.1 GCA_003646055.1 bacterium | reverse complement strand
GGGTTGCAGAATAGGGGCAACAACAGTTCAACCTGACACATCCCAGATAGCATATCTTCTATATAGTGCAGTGATAGGAGGGAATTGTGCACTCCTTTGTTGTCCATTCAAGGATACTGTCCCCTATCCGGTGGATACTATCGTGAGTGGTATCCCAGACACAATTATGTTCTCTATAAAAGGTTATCAGGCTTCTCCAAATCAATGGATAGATATGGCTTATACATGGTCAGAGGATTTTTATGGTCTATGGTACAGAACTTACTGGCAATACACAAATACCCCATATTCCTGGAGTTCTCCAGACACTGTGAATCCCCTTGTCCTGGGTGCTGAATACGTTCCAGAGATTGTTTACTCTCCAGGTGCTTCTGCTCCCGGGAGTGGTGTTGTGTATTATACAAGGGATAACGGTGGTGCACTTTACTTTGATGCGCCCTGGATTACTTCGGGAATAGAGGAAAGATTTATAACCCAGAAATTAAGGGTAAACAGCACTGTACTGTACAGAAGTGGTTACTTTGAATTTAATAAATCTGGTATTGAAATTTATGACCATATTGGAAGGGAAGTGCATTATATAAGCGGGAAACGATGGGATTTGAAAGCAGAGAGCGGGAAACCTGTATCACCTGGTATATACTTTGCCGTGAAAAAAGAAACAGGGGAGGTGATAAAACTCACGGTGTTAAGATAATCTCCTATCAGACCTTTACATTCAGCAAAAAATAGAAGTGTATTTCAAGTTCTGGCTTGATTTTTCCTGTATAGAATTTAATATTCCCTATGGGAAAGATGAATCTGAAAAGCCAGATAGAAGCGATCCTCTTTGCTGTTCCTGAACCTGTATCACCAGGAAGGATAGCAGGTGTTCTTGGTATCAAGCCTGATGAGGTGAGAAGGATTGTCTCCCTGTTGAATCAGGAATACAGGGAACAGGAGAGGCCATATATTATCAAGGAGGTTTCAGGGGGATTTATCATGTACACGCTCCCTGAGTACGGGGATATTATAGCAGGTGTTCTGGGGAAGAAATACACAAAACTTTCAAGGGCATCAATGGTGACCCTTGCAATTATTGCATATAAGCAGCCTGTTCCCAAGTCAGAGATTGACAGGATAAGGGGCGTTGACTCACAGGCCTCCATACAAACACTCCTTGAGGCAGACCTGATAAAGGTTGTAGGCAGGGGAGAGGGGATTGGACATCCGTATCTCTATGGAACAACAAAAAAGTTTCTGGAAATCTTCAAACTCAAGTCATTAAAGGACTTGCCACCAATCAATGATGAGGATAGCCCGCTATTTAGCGCAGGCAGGGATAACCTCTCGCAGGAAGGCTGAAACCCTTGTTAAAAAAGGGCTTGTGAGGGTGAATGGAAAGGTTATCCGTGACCTTGCCTTCAAGGTAGACCCTGACAGGGACAGGGTAACACTATCAGGAAAGCCTGTTATACTCAGCAAAAAGAGGGTTTATGTGCTTCTCTATAAACCAATGGGATACCTCACAGCCTCAAGTGATAGATACAAAAGACCACTTGTTAAGGACCTTATAAAGATACCAGGTGTAAGGCTTTTTCCTGTGGGAAGGCTTGACCTGGACTCAGAGGGACTCCTGATAATGACCAATGATGGGGAACTCACATACAGGTTGACCCACCCAAAATTTGGCATTGAGAAGGAGTATATTGTTTATCTTGATAAGGAACCGGGGGAGGAACTTGAGTCATTAATTCAGGGAATACAGGTGGGTGAGGATTTTTTGAAGGCAGAGTATGTTGAAAGGCTCGGGAATAAAAAGGTGAGGATTGTTTTGAAGGAGGGGAAAAAGAGAGAGATAAGGAGAATGCTTGGAGAACTTGGATACAAAACAAAGAGACTGATAAGGGTTAAGGAGGGCCCTCTCCACCTGGGGAGATTGAAGCCTGGTGAATACAGATTTTTGAAGCAGAGGGAAATAAAGGCCTTAAAAAAATACGCGGGGATGGAAGATGAATAGATATATCGCATTTGACCTTGAGACAACAGGACTTTCAAGGGAGGATGACCTCATCATTGAGATAGGAATGGTGAAGATCCAGGATGGGGAAATCATTGATCGATTCCAGAGTTTTGTTAATCCTGGAGTTCCTCTCAGGGAGGAGATATCCGTTTTAACGGGGATTACAGATGAAATGCTTAAGGATGCACCTGTCATATTTGACCTGCTTGACAGGGTATCAGATTTTGTTAAGGGAGAAGTTCTTGTTGGACATAATGTTGATTTTGATGCTGGTTTTCTTTCAAAGTACATTCCTATTGAGAATACACTTTTGGATACCCTTAAGCTCTCAAGAATACTCCTCCCTTTCACACCTGACCACAAACTCGGAACCGTGGCAAGGTATCTCGGAATAGAGGTACCTGTTGAGCACAGGGCACTTGATGATGCCATAACCACATACCATATACTTGAGAAACTGAAAGAACTCATACCTGAAACCGACTACAGGGTGCTGATTGGCACAAGGGATATATTGCCTGAGGGTGGAGAAAAGCAGTTCCTTGACTACCTTGTGAACCTATCCGTAAAGAAGGGTTTAAATGCTAAAGGGTATCCATTCCCCATACCAGAAAATGTAAAAATTCCTGAGTTTGAAGAAATGGTGAAGATTGATGTGGAGAAGGCACTCTCCTCTGAAATCCTTGAAAGAAGGGAACAGCAGGTTGAACTTGCAAAAAGGGTTGAAGAGGCTTTTGAAAGGGAGGAGTTTCTCATAGCAGAGGCGCCTACTGGTATAGGAAAATCACTTGCATATCTGCTTCCCTCAATGAAATTTTCAAAAGAAAAGCAGGAGAAAATATACATATCCACATTTACAAAGACATTGCAGGAACAATTATTGAATAAGGATATTCCCCTCGCAGAAAAACTCACTGGATTGGGGGTAAAGGTTGTTCTCCAGAAGGGAAAGAACAACTACCTGTGCCTGAAAAAATTGGTAAACATGCGGGGGGATGAAAAACCCGAGGTCTATGCAGGTCTGTTTTTCTGGTCAAAGATCACGAAGACAGGTGACCTTTCAGAGGTTTTTCAAATATTGAAGAACACGGATATTATATATTACCAGATGGATGATACCTGCACAGGTTCTGAATGTCCATTTTACCGTGATTGTTTTTACTTCAGGATGAAGAGGGAACTTGCAGATGCAAACATCGTTCTTTCAAACCATGCACTCATATTCAGAGAGGGGATTGAGACCCCTTACATTGTGTTTGATGAGGCACATGAACTTGAGCGGGTTGCCACGGATGCCCTTTCAAGGACCTTCAGATATTCACATCTCAGATACCTCCAGAGGGTAATGAAACCGTTGCTAACAAGGAAAAAATACAGAGAGCTTGAGGAGAAAATGAAGGATATGGAGAAGGTCTATCAGGAGGTTGTGGATACCCTGATGCCTGCACTTGAGAAATTCAATACAGCCCCCTATGACGAAAACAATGTAAACAGGCTGATCAAAATATCCGACTTTCTGGAGGGGATAAATGAATTCACAGATGACGAAAACGTGATGGCGATTGTGGATAGGTTAAAATCTGACCTCTCCCTCATCATCCATATGGATGACCCTGCTTATGCCTTCTATGCAAGATGGCTGAGCAGGAATGACCCGCTCTCCGTTGAATTTGTTGCTGCACCTGTGGATGTCTCGGAGAAGCTTTCAGAGTTTTTCAGGGGTGTGAACACAGCCGTCTTCACCTCCGCCACCCTCACCATTGCACACTCATTCAGTTTCTTCAAGGACAGGATGGGGTTGCGTGGGTTCAGGGAGAAAACCATCACTGTGAAGATTCCAGAGGTGTATGATTATGTGAATCAGTTGAAGATAATCATCCCCCTGTTCCTTCCATATCCAGATAGACCTGATTTTCCAAAGAAGGCTGCAGAATTGATCATGGGGCTCACGCATTTAAGAAAGGGAAGTTTGATACTCTTCACCTCCTATCAACAGATGGAGATGGTCCATTCTCTTGTTTCAGACCACATGGAGGT
Organism: bacterium; assembly: GCA_003646055.1. GTDB lineage: Bacteria > Hydrothermota > UBA3072 > UBA3072 > B12-G15 > B12-G15. The sequence goes on along the minus strand of QNDZ01000094.1, from coordinate 2,534 downwards.
TGCAGGTATCACACTCCTGAAGCAGTCAAGGATGACGAGCAGGTCAGCACTTATTGAAAAATTCAAGGAGGATATTGAATCGGTTCTCATGGGCACAAGCACATTCTGGCAGGGGATTGATATTCCAGGTGAGGCACTTGAGATTCTTATTATGGCCAAACTTCCATTTCCCAATATGAACGACCCTGTACTGAGGGCGAGGAGCAAGAGGATAGAAATGGAGGGAGAATCCTCATTTGAAAGATTATCACTCCCCCTTGCTGTTCTCAAGTTCAGACAGGGGATTGGAAGGGTTATACGGTCAAAGGAGGACAGGGGTGTTATCATTATTCTTGACAGGAGGATGCTTGAAAAGGATTATGGAACCATGTTCATAGAGTCCCTCCCTGTTGACATAATACCCGCCACCTCATTAACAGAACTGATCACTGAAATTGAAAAATTCTTCAATGTATAAATCAGGTATCTGGAAGTTAAAACACCATGTGCATGAATTTTTCCCAAATTCAGGAAAGACTTCTTGAAAAAAAAGATAAGTTTTGTTAAAATAAAAACATTGATTTTAGTTTTGAGGTTCTACTATTGGGTTGCTCATTGGATTAAAAAGGAAGACTTATTCTACAAATGGTGCTGGTTTTAATAATTAAATAAAAAGGGAGGTGATCTTTGAATAATAAAGAATTGGAGAAATATATAAAGGCCCTTGATGATAAAGACCCAATGGTCCGCCAGAATGCAGTAGACACGCTTGGGAAGATGGGAGGTAAAAGGGTCGTTGAACCTCTAATCAGGGCTCTTAAAGATGAAAATTATTTTGTAGTCATGTCAGCTCAGCGTGGTCTTCTTGAAATAGGGAAAGTGACGATCAAACCATTAGTTAAAGCTCTTGATGATAAAAATATTGAGATTCGTACGAGAATTGCAGAAATTCTTGATAAACTAGGCTGGGAACCCAAAAGTACAGAGAAAAAAGTAAAGTTTTTTTTGTTGATAAGAGAATATGAGAAGCTTTCTAAAATGGGTAAAACAGCTGTTGAATTTATTGTGAAGTCACTTAAAGATGACGATGTATTTGTGCGCGAAAAAGGTGCAAGTGTGCTGGGTAAGATAGGAGATAAGAGTGTTGTTGAACCACTTATTCAATTACTTGATGATAAAAATGAAAGGGTCCGTAAAGAGGCTATAAAGGCACTTGGGGAAATAAAGGATGAAAGGTCTGTTGACTCTCTTATTCATGTCCTTAAAGATAGAAAGCCAGGTGTTCGTGCGCAAGCAGCAAAAGCACTTGGAAATATAGGTGATAAGAATGCAGTACGGCCTCTCATTCAGAGGCTCAAGGATAAAGATTCGTATGTACGCAAGGCTGCAGCGGAAGCATTGGGAAAGATAGGTGATAAGAAGGCGGTAAGGCCTCTAATCCAGGTTCTCGGAAACATTAAGGATGAAGATTGGGATGTAATTGACGCTACTTTAGAAGCACTTGGGAAAATCGGTGATGAGGAGGCTGTAGATCCACTGATTGAAATACTAGGTTTCTGGGAATGGGATACCTCAGGTGATCCTCCAGATGTGGAAGAGTTCAAGTGGAGGGTTTCCTCTGGAGCGGCAAAAGCCCTTGGAAAGATAGGGAGTAAAAAGGCCGTTAGACCGCTCATTAAGGCACTTAAAGCTGAGGAACTTGATCTGGTAATTGAAGCAGCACAAGCACTTGGGAAGATTGGCGATAAGAGGGCGATAAAACCTCTTGTCCAGTTACTTAAAAGTGCCAAACCGATAGATTTACTTTTTCTACGGAAGGTATTGGCGAAATCTCTTTACAGGCTAGAATGGGAACCAGAGCATATTGAGGAGAAGGCCCAATTTTTTCTTTGGACTAAGAAATTTAATGAACTTGTCAGAATGGGCAAATCTGCGGTTAAAACGCTTGTAGAATCTCTAGAAGATTTGGATTCAGATATTCGACAGTCAGCGGTTAAAGCTCTTGGGATGATACGCAGTAAAAAAGCGGTGATACCTCTTATTAAACTACTAAGAGAAGACGAAGATGTACGTGTAGAAGTGGCAAAAGCCCTTGGAGAGATAGGTGATAAGAGGGCAATAGAACCTTTACGAGAGTTCCTTAAGGATAAAGACCCAATGGTCAGAAAGGCGGTTAAGGAGGCACTTAAGAAGCTTGAAGAAGTACATTTAACAAAAGATTAAGCTTTCCTTAAACTTCTGACAACAAACTTGACATTTTGAAACGAACAAGTAAAATTTTTACAGGAAAGAAGGTAATATGTTTAGAATCGTTTATTGTTTAGGTCTAAGAATCCTTAATAGTGATAAGGTTAATTCAAGGAATTTGGATATTTTTCTCTTCCATACCTTCAAAGAAGTCGTAACTATTTTTTTGAACTTTTTAATTAACAAAAAAAGGAGTCAACTATGTTTAAAAAGGAATATGAGAGTCCATACATAGTGCTGTCTCCGAGAAAAGGAGGTTATTATTAACCATAGCGAATATTACCCTGATGAGTTTATGAGCGGTAGCG
>QNDZ01000093.1 GCA_003646055.1 bacterium | reverse complement strand
ATAAAATAACCGTTCTTCACAAATGGATGGGCAAAGTCTGCTTCCTTGATTGTATGGCTCAACTGTATATCACTCAAAGCAAGGCCAGACCATCCAGGGGCAATGACCCTTATGGATGCAGAGTCAGTATTCCCTGTCAGGCTGTCCCTGAGAACCAACTTTATTCTGTAATCATAACCCTTTATAAGGAAAATGGGTATCACGTCAACTGCACTTGATTTCCTGTATCTTGCTGCATCGGGTGATTGAATAAACATCTTTTTGGGAAGCAAAGACCTGCTCACCTGTTTCAACTCATTGTTCTGGATATCTATCTCCACTGTGAACTTTGCAGAGTACAGACCTCCCTCTTTTGTAAATTTAAAGAATGAATATGGCTGACTCCAGTAGATTTCACAGTAGGTTGTATCCTCTGAACCCATGAATCTTGCAGCATCCAGAAATAGTGAAAGAAGTAGTAATATCATAAATCCTCCCTTGGAGGGTTGACAAGTGTGTAGTCACCAAGGTTGTATTCATCAACAAATATTAGTCTGTAACCAAGTGTATAATAGTACCATACTTCATATGCCTTTGAATCAATGTCAAATGGGTGTCTCTCAATGGAATCAGGTGGTCCAAGTTTTATATACACCCTTCCCCTGTCAGTTCTCCACCCGGGTGAGAATGGGGAACGGAAGTGTTGATTGGCAAAATCAACCCTTCTGTAATACTCTTCAAGGAATTCATTCTTTTCCGTCCCGGGTGTTGGGTCCTTCTCATTCCAGAACCTCTCCCAGAGTTTTTTTCTCTCATCAGGGTCTGCCTTTATAAGGCTGTCAATGAAACTCTTTTTTGCTATGTATGCCATCTCCCTTGCCCTTTCAATAAATCTTCTGGACTCAAAGAAAGGTTTCTGCACCTTGAAATCTATAGACTTCTTGCTTTTCTTTCCCGAAGGATAACCTTTTATCATAAGGTCTGCAAGGTATTCACCCTCACTGAATCTGGAGGCAGGTATATCTATGTTATAGGTGAAAAACCTGCTCTTACCTATAAATTCCTCTTCTTTTATGAATTCAGAACCAGATGGATTTTTTACAGTGAAAAGCAAAACCACTGAATCACCCCGTGGATTGAATATGTTCAAACTCAGGCTTATTGTATCATCTATTGAGAAAATCTTGCTCACAGACCTGTTCCAGTTTATCTGCCCGAGTGTAAGATTTTTAACATCCTTAACTTCAAACTTCTTCTCCTTTGACCAGTGCCTCAATGAATTCAAATCCCAGAGTTCAAAAATCGCCCTGAATTTTCCCTTCTCCTTGAAGGCAAACTGAATCTCTCCAGTGTCTGTTTTTTCTGCTGAAATCGTGGTCTCATATTTATCAACAGAGAATTTCCTTACCTTTGAAACACCACCCACCTGCCTTTTACCATTGAACACAACAAGGGAAACCCTGTATTTGGAGATATAAGCACTGTCCACGGAGATAAAGGTAAGTTCATTGTAATTAACAGTGTACACCACCCTTACAACAGGGTTAAGGCTGTCATCCCTGAGGATTTGAAAGTTAACATCAAGGGTCAGTAAAAGTAAAAGCATCATCCTAATTTACATAACACAGCAGTATAAGTCAAGTGCACCTTTTATCATCCTCAGGGAACACCTCACTTCACTTCTATTTTGGATGCATCTATGTCACCACTGTTGTAAATTTCAACTGGTGTTACAGGATCCGTTACATCACATATCCGGAGCTCCCCGACATAGGTGTAGTAAACCTTCCCCTCCTTATACACCAGCCACCTCCCCATTCCTTTATTAAAAGCCACCTTACCTTTTTCCCCCACTGTGTCTATTTTAACAGGATTCCAGGGCTCACTGATGCTAATTACATCTATCTGATCAGTAAGTACATAAATTAGAGTATCAACAATTATCATATCTCCAGCCTCTTCTGGTACAAATCCCCTCTTCACGGGTTTTAATGGGTCACTCACATCTATGCTCCTTAAATTATTTGCTGAATCAGGAGCACAGAAAACATAGCTCCCTGTACCAACAGTCCAATACCCATCTGTATCTATGCCACCAACCCTCACAAGTTCGTATTCCTTGGTAGAAAGTGAACTTATCCGACTCAGGTCTTTTATCCCTCCCATCTTCAAAAACCTGTAAACCCTGCCTCCTGCATTAAGAAAATATACCCCTGAACTTAAATCCCCTGTGTAAACTCGAGACCTGTCGCCAGTAAAACTGTATTCCACTTTCATATCCCTCCCGATTATATCATACACCCTTATCCCTCCCCTGTATCCCTTCATAACAACATAATCCCCTGTTATATACACATCCAATGAATCACCCTCTTCCACCACCATGGGTGGAAAGGTGTATATCAATAAACTGTCACCTGTCCCAACATAAACATATTCACCATTCACATATACATCCATGGGATTACCTGGTGGCTCAACCGCATCAAGTAACTGGAGATTTGATGGGTCTGATATGTTGTAAACAAATAAACTCCCCTGATATACCGTGTCAGGATCCCATATACGAGTATCACTTGACACAACATAAAGCAAATCCCCCTGTAGATATATGTTCCTTACATCACCACCTGTATATATCTCACTCACAAAAACTGGATTTATACTATCACTGGCATCAAAGATGGTAACCCCACCTGACCATAAACTAATTGTTGATGGATCCCGTGTTAAGGCAATGTATAAATAATCTTTGTAAAACCATATGTCTTGTACAAACCTTGGGTATGCACCGTTTGTTGCATCAAAAGAGGCTATCTCATATACACTATCAGGGTCTGTAACATCATAAATGTAAACATCACCATAATGTCCAATATACGCTATTGTCCCATAAAGGGATATAGAGAAAAACAAAAGTACATACCTCATTATTACCTCCAGATTTTTAAAAACACAATCTTTAATTTTCAACCATAACGAATCCTTCCCATGGTTGACTGCTTAATATTATTTTATCCATAATTGCACAAATTTCAACAATACTTCCACCAATCTCTGTCTGGAATGCCTCTACTGATAGGTGGGTTAAGATGAAGCAGTTTATAGGAAGCTAAAAAATTCTTCCGTTCTATATAAGAAATTTTTCTGCTTCCTGGAATGTGAATGGCTGGACTGTATACTCCTTCCCGTCAAAGACAACCTTTGTCTCTCCATATGGCTTGCAGTATCTTGCAATAATCCTAGCCGCACGAATTATGTCCTCCTCACCACCCCATTTTCTCAAAACCCCAATTGGTCCCTTTTTATCAGGTGCAGATATAAGATTTTTTCCATAGTTTTTGAGTTGTTCATTCTCAAACTGATTCCTTGCTATAACAAGGTGCATCTCCCCAAATCTGAAGTGCCTGCCTATCCTGAACAGAAGTATCTCCTCTGGCTCTATCTCATGAATAAAAGGTTTTATCCTTCTTGCAAACTGGACATCTGTAAGGATACATCCACCTGCTGGTGTATCATAGACCTTGATACCAAAATCTTCAGCGAGTTTCAGTTGTGTCTTCCTGCTCCTTCCCCTTATCCCGAGGAGTTTGTCCCTGTCAACCCACCCCTCCCTTTCAGGCAGTGTGGGAGGAAGGAGTTTTGCAGAGAGGGGCCTCAGTGTTATATCCCCAAGCCCAGTGAGTTTATCCACCTTTTTCAGTCCCTCAATTGATTGGGAGAATGGCCTTTCACCGAGTACCTCCCCTGTTATAAGAAACCTTCCTCCAACCTCCTCCATATATTTCCCTGCCTTTTTTATCATCAGTGCATGGCAGTCTATGCAGGGATTGATGTTTTTCCCGTATCCATAAACAGGATTTTTTACAACATTCAGATGTTCATCAGAAAAATCTATCACGTGTATATCAAGGCCATAAAGACTTCCGTATCTTTCTGCCTTTTCAGAAGAAAAGAAATAACCTTTGAATGTTACAGGAACAACCTCTATTCCCTGATTTTGAATCAATTTTATTGCAAGAAGGCTGTCAAGCCCCCCTGAAAAAAGAGCAACAGCCTTCATTCTCTCAAAAGGGTCACCACAATCCTTCTGTTCTTTGCCCTGCCCTCTGATGTGGAGTTATCAGCAATAGGATGATACTCTCCATAGGCAATTGCGGCAATCCTCTTCGGGTCAATCCCAACCTCCTCTATCAAAAATCTCACAACCTTCACAGCCCTTGCAGCAGAAAGTTCCCAGTTTGTCGGGTATTTCTTCTTTAATGTGCCTGAAATCCTTGAGTTGTCTGTGTGACCCTCAATGAGAATCCTTCTATTTTTAAGCCTCTTAAGTATATTCCCAAGTTGCCTCAACAACTCTTTCCCTTCCTTACTTATCTCCACACTTCCCGGAGGAAAGAGTTTCTTTCCTGGAAGGATTATCTTTAACTGTTCATCTGTTCCAGTTATATCAATCCCTTCAAGTAGTTCCCTGAATTCTTCCTTTATTGGTATGGCTGTTGTGTCCTTCTTCTCTGTTTGTTTCACCATCTCCTTCAATCTTCCCAGTTCTTCTGCAAGCAGAAGATTCTCCTGTTTAAAGTCAGAGATCTTCTTATCCAGTGGCATGTATTTTTCAAAGTAAAAATAGGCAAACAGAATAACCCCTATAACGAGAATGATTGACAAAAACACATTTATAACCTTCATATCTACCCCCTAAAATTCAATTCTATCCCTTCTCTCAAACAATCTTTCCTTTTTCTTCCCTGCGTGTATATCGCATTTCTCATCAGGTTCGTTCCCTTTTATAAAGACCTCTTCCCTTACCCTCGGGCAATATGGGGTGGCAAGAAGCCCTGAATCTTCACATATCACCCTTCTCACAATACTATCAGGAACAGGGAATTCAACATCTGTGGTATCCGCAACTGAATCATAAACTGCCTTCATGAATGAAACCCATAAAGGAAGAGCTGCACCCGCTCCAGTTGCATTGGTTGCAATCTTCCTGGGAACATCATATCCAACCCATACACCCGCAACATACTCTCTTGTAAATCCTATAAACCAGGCATCCTGAAAGTTGTTTGTTGTCCCTGTTTTCCCTGCCGCAGGCAACATAAACCCCATCCTTCTTGCTCCAAATGCGGTTCCGTGATTGAATACATCCATCAGCATATTTATCATAATGTATGCTGTTTGTTTTGACAGCACCCTTTCCTTTGGTGGGTCATACTCATAAACAACATTTCCAAACCTATCAATAATCTTTTTCACAATCACAGGTTCTATCCTCGTTCCATAGTTTGCCAGTGTTCCAAAGGCATCTGTCATCTCAAGCACAGTAACACCTGAAGGACCGAGTGGTATTGAGATTACAGGGTCAAGTTTGCTCTTAACCCCCATCCTGTGTGCATAGTCTATCACCGTGAATGGACCTATTTCATACACAAGCCTTATGGCAGCACTGTTCCTTGATAGATAGAGTGCCCTCCTCAATGTGATTTTACCCATAAAGGTGCTGTCAAAATTTGCAGGGGCATAAACCTTTTCATTTACCTGGGTGATTATGGGAAGGTCAAGGACGAAGTCTGATGGATTGTAACCATTGTCAATGGCCGCAGTATATAAAAATGCCTTGAATGATGAACCAGCCTGCCTCTTTGCCATTGTTGCCCTGTTGAACCTGCTGTGTCTTATATTCCTTCCACCTATCATTGCAAGGACATCCCCTGTATGTGGGTCCATCACTACCATTGCACACTGTAGATAAGGGGTATTGTCCATGGGTGGCATTGACTCAGGAAACTCACTCATTGGTTTCAACCTGTATTTCTTCTCAATCCTCTCCATGGTAACTTCAGTCACAGAATCAGCAATCTCCTGAAGTTTCTTGTCCATACCAAGATACACCGTGTATCCACCAGTTGTAACATATGCCTTCCCGAGGATACCTGAAAGTATCTTTTTCACCTCTTCAATATAGTACGGACCAACTGTCTTCCTCTCCTCTTTCTGTACAAATTTAAGGGTGTCATCCAGTGCCTCTCTGTACTGTGTTGAGTCAATGTAACCATCTTCCAGCATCTCTTTTAATACAATACGGATTCTCTTATCACATCTGTCTGGATGTGTATATGGTGAGTAATATCCAGGTGACCTGATTATCCCTGCAAGGAAGGCGGCCTCTTTAAGATTCACCTGACTTACAGGCTTGCCAAGATAGAACTCAGATGCTGCCTCCACTCCATAGTTTCCGTATCCATAATAAACCTGATTCAGGTACATCTCAAGGATATCCTTCTTTGTATAGTATCTCTCCAGTTCAATGGCAAGATACATCTCGGATATCTTTCTTATCCAGGATTTTTCAAGGGAAAGAAGTATGTTCCTTGCGAGTTGCTGGGTGATTGTGCTGGCACCCTGAACCTTTTTTCTCTTGATTATATCAACGATGATTGCCTTTACAATCCTTTTGTAATTCAATCCATGATGTCTGTAAAATGCCTTATCCTCAATGGATATAACTGCCTTCTGGAGGTTTTCAGGGATTGAATCCAGTAGAACCGGTATCCTCCTGACAAGATACACATCCCTCACATGCTCACCATTCCTGTCATAGAGCCTGGTTGCAAGCACAGGATAGTAATTTTTCAATATGTCTATCTGGGGTAATGAACGGATTATCCATAGATT
>QNDZ01000092.1 GCA_003646055.1 bacterium | reverse complement strand
GGTGATGAAGAGAACATGGGAGAGGTCATAACCAATCTCAATGTAGTGGTCCATAAATGATTGGTTCACCTCTGGGTCAAGCACCTCAAGGAGTGCACTTGCAGGGTCCCCCCTGTAATCAACACCTATCTTATCCACCTCATCAAGAAGGAAGACAGGGTTGTTCACACCTGCCCTTGCAATCTCCTGTATAATCTTTCCAGGCATAGACCCAACATAGGTCCTTCTATGCCCCCTTATCTCAGCCTCATCCTTCACACCCCCAAGTGATGCCCTGACAAACTTCCTCCCAAGTGCCTCTGCAATAGACCTTCCAAGGGATGTCTTACCAACACCTGGTGGTCCCACAAAACAAAGGATGTGACCTTTTGAAGAACCTGTGAGTTTCAAAACACTCAGGTACTCAATGATGGTCTCCTTCACCTTCTCCAGACCGTAGTGGTTCTTCTCAAGCACCTCCTGAACCTTCTTTATATCCATCTCTTCCTGTTTTCCATTGTTCCATGGTAGTTTAAGGAGCCAGTCAAGGTAATTCCTGATAACAACACTCTCAGGGGACATGGGTGGGATTTTTTTGAGCCTTTCCAGTTCAGAGAGCGCCTTCTCCCTTGCCTCCTCTGGCATATTAGACTTTTCTATCGTATCCTTCAACTTCTGGATATCCTCATCCTCCTCCCTTCCCAGTTCCTTCTGTATTACCTTCAACTGTTCATGGAGCAGGTACTGCTTCTGATTCTTTGACAGTCTATCCTTAACCTTGTCAAGTATCTCCTTCTCAAGCCTTGCAACCTCAAGGTCTGTTGATATTGCCTCAAGTATTTTATCCAGTTTTGTCTCAATACCTTCCAGTTGATATATATGCCATTTAACATTGTTGTTCAGTGGAATTGCTGAAAGGGTTCTGTACAAAAAGATTACAGGGTCATTCTCCTGAATAAGTGACTCAATACCTGGCGCACTTTCCCCATCTGATAGGTCTGTAAACTCCACAAGAAGCCTCTTTATTGCCCTTATGAGTGCGTGTGCCTTCCTGTAATTCTCTATTTCCTCAAAAACAATCTCAACATCTACCATAGGTATTCCACCAGTATCCCTTAATGATTTAATCCTGCACCTATCCTCTCCCTGGAGAACAATCCTTATGCCCCTTGCAGTCTCATTCAGTGAAACAACCTCTGCTATTGTACAGAATTTCCTTTCCAGATTTGAAATACCTGATGGAAGGACAACCACCTTACCCTTAAACTTATCCATTGCTCTTTCAATGGTGATAAGTTCATGCCCATTGCTCACAATATAGGGAATGGAACTTAATGGGAAAAGAACCTCTTCCTCAATATATAAGACTGGAAACCTATTCATTCTGCCTTTCTTTTTGTTTTTCTGTAAACAAAAATGGGTTCTTCATTGTTTTCAACAACAGACTTTGTTATAATACATTCCTTAACCCCTTTAAGTCCGGGTATCCTGTACATAATATCAAGCATAATATCCTCCATTGCACCCCTCAAACCCCTTGCACCTGTTTTCAATTTCATTGCCTTCTTTGCTATTGCATAGAGTGCATCATCCTCAAAATAGAGTTTCACCCCATCCATTTTTATAAGTTCCTGATACTGCTTCACAAGTGCATTCTTTGGTTCTGTGAGTATTTTTACAAGGTCGTCCTCAGTCAGGTCATGGAGTGGGGTGATAACAGGAAATCTTCCAACAAGTTCTGGTATCATTCCATACTTTACCAGATCTTCAGGTTCAACCAACTTCAAAAGTTCATACTTCCTCATTTCTTCCTGTGCTTTAATTGGTGCATTGAAACCCACAGCAGTCTCTCCAAGCCTGTGTTTCACAACACTCTCTATACCATCAAATGTTCCTCCACCAATGAAGAGGATATTCTTTGTGTTAACCTGTATGAAGTCCTGTTCAGGGTGTTTCCTTCCACCCTTTGGAGGTACATTCACCTTATCACCTTCAACAATTTTAAGGAGTGCCTGCTGAACACCTTCACCTGAAACATCCCTTGTAATGGAAGGATTCTCTGATTTTCTTGAAATCTTGTCAATCTCGTCTATATAAACAATTCCCATCTCTGCCATACCCAGATCATAGTTGCATGCCTGCAGCAGCCTCACAAGGAGATTCTCAACATCCTCACCCACATAACCTGCCTCTGTAAGGGCGGTTGCATCACCTATTGCAAGTGGAACATTCAGTATCTTTGAAAGTGTCTGGACAAGGTATGTTTTCCCAACCCCTGTTGGGCCAATCAAAAGTATGTTGCTCTTCTCTATATCCACATCGCTTTTAGTCTTGTTAAGTATCCTTTTATAGTGGTTGTAAACTGCAACAGAGAGAACCTTCTTTGCATGCTCCTGACCTATAATGTATTTATCAAGTTCTTTCTTTATCTCCTGTGGAGTTTGAAGTTTTATCTTCCCCTTTTTCCTTGCACCAGGTTCAATCACCAGAATCTCATGGAGCAACTCCACACAATCAGGGCATATATATGCATCCCCAATACCATGGAACATCCTTCCTGTTTCTCTGTATGATTTACCACAGAAGGAACATCTAATCTGCTTTGGCATTCATCTCCCCTCTCTTTGCAATCACCTCATCAACAATTCCATATTCCTTTGCTTCAGGTGCTGACATCCAGAAATCCCTGTCAGTATCCTTCTCAATCCTCTTCAGGGGCTGGTTTGTATGGTGTGACAGTATCTCATTGATTATCTTTCTTATCTTTAAAATCTCCTCTGCATGTATTTTTATATCCTCTGCAGTTCCCTGTGCACCTCCCATTGGTTGATGGAGCAGAACCCTTGAATGGGGAAGGGCATACCTCTTACCAGGTGCACCTGCTGCAAGTAGAACCGCTGCCATGCTTGCTGCAACACCCATACATATGGTTGAAACATCGGGTTTTATGTACTGGATTGTATCATATATGGCAAGTCCTGCACTCACCAGACCACCAGGACTGTTTATGTAAAGGTAAATGTCCCTGTCAGGGTCCTGTGCCTCAAGGAAGAGAAGTTGTGCTATAATCACATTGGCAACCTGCTCATTCAAAAGTGAACCCAGAAATATTATTCTGTCCTTAAGAAGCCTTGAATATATGTCGTATGCCCTTTCTCCATGGGCAGTCTTCTCAATCACAAACGGTATCTGTTCAATTATCTCCATCTTCACCCCTCACTTTTTTTATAAGAAATTCAATGGTCTTCTCTCTGATTAACACCGGCCTTAAATTGTCCCTGTATCCGGGAAGTTTTTCTTCATCAATCTTTCCTTCAGCCACCTCATTAAGTTTCCTGTCAATATCCTCATCTGTGATTTCAATCTTCTCCTTCAATGCGATGGCATCAAGGATTGCAATCCTCTTTGCCTCCTTCTCTGCATCTGCCCTTGTCATATTCACAGATAGAGACCTCACCAGGCTTTCTGGTGGTTCAATGTCAAACTGTTCAATTAGATTATCCAGAATCTTCTCCCTTATCTTCTTCTCAAGATTCTCCTTTAAGTCCTCTTCCAGTTGTGCCCTGATTTCATTCTTCATGTCATCAAGGTTTTCAAACCCCATATTTTTTGCGAACTCATCATCTATCTCTGGTAATACCTTCTCCTTCACATCAAGCACCTTAACCTTGATTTCGCCTTTCTTACCTGCAAGTTCGGGTATTGAGAATTTCTCGGGGAACTCTATCTCTTTCTTCTTCTCCTCACCTGCCTTCATTCCCTTTATAAACCTTGAGAGTGTGTCATTCCCTATGTCAAGTGAATAATTGGTCATCTTCACATCACCCATCTCAATATCTACAAGAACACTATCACCCTTCTTAATCTTTCTCTTCACCGGTTTAAGTTCGGCATTTATCTCCCTGAGTTTCTCAAGTTCCTTTTCAATATCCTTCTCTGTAACTTCACCACCGGGAAGTTCCCTAGATAGTTTCTTATAATCAATCTTTCCAATCTCCGGAGGCACTTCAAGCCCAACCTTCAGGGTTATGTTTCCCTTTTCTTCGTCCTTTTTTACATCAAGCACATCAGGTCCTGCATAAATGAATGGTCTATGCTTCTCAAGGATTTCTTCAAGTTTTGCACCTGCAATCTCCTGAAAGCCCTCTGCCTCAAGTTCTCTGCTGAATCTGACCTTAATCAGTTCAACAGGTGCCCTGCCCTTCCTGAAACCAGGAATCATGACATCCTTTCTATACTTTTCTGCAAGTTCTTTAATCTTCTTGTCAAGTTCTTCTTTCTTTACCTCAAGTGTGTATTCAGCCATAACCATCCTTCCTTCCTGTATTCTCTGCGAGAGGGGGGATTCGAACCCCCAAGCCCTATGGGCACTGGATCCTAAATCCAGCGCGTATACCAGTTCCGCCACTCTCGCCTGCACTAATAATAACTTTTACCCGTGGGGTTGTCAATGTTTGAACCAATGGGGTTACTGGAAGAAGGGTTTTGTCTTAATTAAAAAAGGGGGACAAGCCCCCTTCATGAATGGTTTATGTTTTAGAAATAGGCAACTGTTCCAATATTTATATAGTCGTAGAAGTTCCCAAAGTCAAATTCAGATATGTAAAGTTGATTGTAGAGCCTTAAAGCAACATTATCTCCAACAAAGTAGTCAAATCCAAGGTTAAAACTCTCATTATTGGAGAATGTAGGCTGTATCGGGAACATAACCTCAACACCAGCAAAACCAAAAATCCCTTCTGCAAGCATCATATGGTAGTAGGCAAGGACACCTGCACTGAAACCAGTGCTTCCACCACCAGTGTAGAATGAACCATTGATACCAAATTCAATGTTGTCTGTGAACATCTTACCAAAGTGGCCACCAAGACTCATATGAAAGTCTGGTTTAATCATTATACTTCCTGATACACCAACATTCAGTTTTCCTGCTTCAATCTGGGAGAACGCCAGAAGTGGAAGAACAAGCAGAATAAGGACAAGAAACTTCTTCATAAACACCTCCTTTTTTAGATGTTGTGGAAAGATTATAAATGAAAATTAAACAAATGTCAATGAAAAACAGAATATTCAAAATAGGCAATAAACCTTACACCTCCTTGATTTTCCTCAAAATCCCCCTTATCTCCAGATAGGAATTCACCCTGAACCTCGCCTTTGAAAGTCCATGCCCCACCTTGATTGTATAAGCTGTTTCTGGCAGAACAGCAAATATATCCTCGTCAGTATTATCATCCCCTGCTGCAAGTATAAAATCCCATCCCTCCTCCACCCATAGAAGGGAAGCCTTTCCCTTGTCAATACCTGCACTCTTTATTTCTATAACCTTATTTCCCTCCAGAACCTCAAGTTCAAGATTTGATATAAGTGTTATAAGTTCCTCCTTGAGTTCATTCGCCCTCACATCAGCAAGTCCAGGTTCAGCACCCCTGTAGTGCCATACAAGGGAGAACTCCTTCTCTTCAATGAATGAGCCAGGTGTTCTATCTGTGAACATCTCAAGTACAGGTATTATTTCCTTTTTCCAATCCTGGCTCAAGGGTATAAACTCCTTCCAGGTATCCCTTGATTTTTTTATCCATACCCCATGTTCAGCAATTATACCAATGTTGAACCTGCCAAACCATCTATCAAGGGTCTGTCTGTCCCTTCCACTTGAAATCACAAGGCATACCCCATTGATTGATGTCAGTGAATCAATAATTGAGAGGAGTTCCCTGTCAGGACCTGCCCTCTCAGGCCTCACATTGAAGGGAACAAGTGTTCCATCATAATCAAGGAGAAGAAGCCTCTTTTCCCCTGAAGTGAAATCTTCAATAAGTTTCTTTTCAATATCCTTTGTTAATCTGCGCGAGCGGAGTTCTGTGTTTATGTTCCTTGCCTCTTCAAGTTTCTTTGTAAAGTCCTCTGCCCAGTGGATAATGTTGTATCTCTTCAATCTCTCCTGCATCCTTGCCATTCTTTCAACCTGTTCATCCAGTGACATCTCAAGTGCCTGCTTGATTGCTGAGACCATCTCCTCTCTGCTATTAGGATTCACGATTATGGACTCCCCAAGTTCCATAGCTGCACCTGCCATCTCACTCAGGACGAGCACACCCCTTTTATCCTTTTTTGATGCAACAAATTCCTTGGCAATAAGGTTCATACCATCCCTTAATGGTGTCACAAGTGCAACATCTGCAACAAGGTAGAGTGCAACAATTGATTCAAACGGGATTGACCTGTGTATATACCACACAGGCATCCATCCAACCCTTCCATGCCTTCCATTGATGCTACCAACAAGTTCATTCACCCTCTTTTCAAGATACTGGTAATGCTCAAGCCCTGACCTTGATGGTGCAGTTATCAAAATCATGGAGACCCTTTCCCTGTATTCCTTGAACCTTTTCAGAAAATCGTCAAATGCCTCAAGTCGCTCTATAATTCCCTTTGTATAGTCCAGCCTATCTATTGAGATAATGATTTTTTCCGCCTTCAGATTGCTTTTTATCTTTTCAACCTCTGATTGTACCTCTTTATTCTCACCGACTTTGTTGAATCTGTCAAAATCAATTCCCATGGGGAAAACATCAACAAGAACCACCCTGTTTTTCAGATTTATTCTTCCAAGGGTATTGTCGTATCCCATAATCCTTAAAACACTGGATAGAAAGTGCCTTGCATATCCAAATGTGTGGAATCCCACAAGGTCAGCACCCAGCAACCCCTCAAGTATCTCCCTTCTCCAAGGAAGGAGTC
>QNDZ01000091.1 GCA_003646055.1 bacterium | reverse complement strand
GGTAAATTAGTATTGTATGTTTAAGTTGAAATCGCCTTTTAAACCTGCTGGTGACCAGCCAGAGGCAATTGAAAAACTGGTGAGGGGTGTGAGAAGCGGAAAGCGCTTCCAGACCCTCCTTGGTGTAACTGGTTCTGGTAAAACATTCACAATGGCAAATGTTATAAAAGAATTGAATATGCCAGTCCTTGTGATCTCACACAATAAAACACTGGCTGCCCAACTATATGGAGAATTCAAGTCTTTCTTCCCTGAAAATGCAGTTGAATACTTTATAAGTTACTATGACTACTACCAGCCAGAGGCATACATTCCCCAGACAGACACCTACATTGAAAAGGATGCATCAATCAACGAAGACATTGATAGACTCAGACTGAAGGCAACAACCTCCTTGCTTGAAAGAGAGGATGTTATTGTTGTGGCAAGTGTTTCATGTATATATGGTCTTGGAAATCCAGCAGACTTCAAATCCATGATACTCAGTTTTGAAAGGGGTGAGAATAGATCAAGGGATCAGGTGCTTCTCAAACTGGTTGACCTTCAGTACACAAGAAATGATATTGAATTCACAAGGGGAACCTTCAGGGTGAAGGGCGATATTGTTGACATCTTTCCCTCATACGAGAAGTTCGCAATAAGGATAGAATTCTTTGGTGATGAGATTGACAGGATAAGCATGATTGACCCCCTTACAGGCCACAGGCTTGAAGATAAGGCCAGGGTGTTCATCTATCCCGCAAAACACTTTGTAACCCCATTCCCCAGATTACAGGATGCAATCAGGGAGATTGAGAAGGAACTTGAAGAAAGGATTAAATGGTTTGTGGATAGGGGAAAACTTCTTGAGGCACAGAGGCTTGAGGCAAGAACAAAGTATGACCTGGAACTATTGAAGGAGGTTGGATATTGTCCGGGTATTGAAAACTACTCAAGGCACCTTACAGGTAGAAAACCAGGGGAAAGACCTGCCTGCCTGATTGACTACTTTCCTGATGAATTCCTCTGCATCATAGATGAATCCCACGCAACAATACCACAGTTGAGGGCAATGTATAATGGGGACAGGTCAAGGAAGGAAACCCTTGTTGAGTATGGATTCAGGCTTCCCTCTGCACTTGACAACAGACCCCTGAAATTTGATGAGTTTCTCTCTCTACTTAAATACGTTATCTTTGTTTCAGCAACACCAGGTGAATGGGAGATTGAAAAATCAGGTGGGGTGGTTGTTGAACAGGTTATAAGACCAACTGGCCTTGTTGACCCTGAGGTGGTTGTTAAACCCACAGAGAATCAGGTTGACGACCTTATTGAAGAGATAAGGCAGAGGGTGGAGAAGGGACAGAGAACCCTGGTAACCACCCTGACCAAAAGGATGGCTGAGGACCTTGCAGAGTATCTGTTAAATCTTGGATTGAGGGTCAGGTACATACATTCAGAATTTGATGCCTTTGAAAGGGTTGAACTTCTCAGGGGTTTGAGACTGGGTGAATTTGATGTGCTTGTAGGAATAAACCTTTTGAGGGAAGGGCTTGACCTGCCTGAAGTTTCACTTGTCGCTGTTCTTGACGCAGATAAGGAAGGATTCCTGCGCTCTGAAACATCACTTATTCAGGTTGCAGGAAGGGCTGCAAGGAATGTGGATGGAAAGGTCATTCTATACGCAGACACCATTACAGGTTCAATGGAAAGGGCGTTGAAGGAGATGGAGAGAAGGCGTAACAAACAACTTGAATACAATAAAATACACGGTATAATTCCCAGAACCATTGTTAAGTCAAAGGATGATATTTTGAAAACAACATCTGTGGCTGATGCAAAGGAGGAATACAAGGAGACCATCCAGATGCCTGAATTTAAGTCCGAAATGGAGAGGATTGAAGCAGTGGAGGAACTCACAAAAAAGATGCATAAATATGCTGCAAACCTTGAATTTGAAAAGGCTGCAGAGATAAGAGACCTTATAAGGAGGATTATGAATGAACAGCGTAGAGAAAGAAAGGGTTCTACCAGTTATAAAAGAGGCTCTAAGAGAAGACATAGGTGATGGAGATATTACCACAAATAGTATTGTCCCCGAGAACCTTACAGCGGAAGGCATATTTCTCCTCAAAGAAGAAGGGGTGATAGCTGGTTTTGACGTTGCGAAGTGGGTCTTTGAGGAACTGGGTGAGGTAGGGTTTATACCACTTGTTAAGGAAGGAGAATGGATAAAACCTGGAAGAATTGCAATAATTAAAGGAAAGGCACGGGTCCTTCTCACTGGGGAAAGGGTTGCCCTTAATTTTCTCCAGAGATTGAGTGGAATTGCAACGCTCACCAGAAGGTTTGTTGACAGGGTAAAAGGAACTGGTGTTAAGATACTTGATACAAGGAAAACCACACCCGGTTTAAGATACCTTGAGAAATACGCAGTGAGGGTTGGTGGTGGATTCAATCACAGATTTGGACTTTTTGATGCAGTGTTGATAAAGGATAATCATATTGAGATTGCTGGTGGTGTTGGAAATGCACTGAAAAAGGTCAGGGGAGAAATTGAGGTGAAAAATCTTGATGAGTTGAGAGAGGCACTTGATAACGGTGCAGAGAGGGTTCTCCTTGACAATATGAGCATTGAAACCCTTAAAAAGGCCGTACATATAGCACGGGGAAAAGCAGAGGTTGAGGTCTCTGGAGGTGTAAATCTTGAGAATGTCAGGGAGATTGCACTCACTGGATGTGACTATATATCTGTTGGAATGCTGACACACTCAGCTAGGGCTCTGGACATATCCTTAGAAATAACTGTAAAATAAAAAAGGGGGCTTTGAGCCCCCTTATTCATTTATCGTCTCTTTTATTACAGCAGGGTCAACCCTGTACTTTTCAAGGAATTCCTTCCTCTCCTTCTTCATCCTCCTCACCCATTCCCTGTATTCATCAAGCCTTCCAGCCTTCTCAAAGAATATAACAGGGTTGAGAATTTCAGGAGGAACCTTCTCAAGAAGTTCCCTGTTCTCTGGTGCATCAACATCAACTATGTAGTATCCGAAATCCGGGTCCGGCTTCCATTTTATCTTACCTGATAGCATGGCTTCAAGCATAGCAGAGGAGTGTTTTATCTTCACCTTCAACGCCTCTCCCCTCTCCTCATCCTTCTGGTCTCCTCCAACATAGCCTGTGTTCATGAGCCAGTTTACAAGGTCTGGAACCTGCTTTGCAAGTTCAGAGTACCTTATTGCCTGTAGGCCAAATGCCCTGGGGAAGAATGGCTGGGTGAATGGTGAACGGGTTTTACCCCTCTCCTTGCCTGCTGCTGATGTCTTTGATGTTTCACCAAGCATGAAGTATCCTGCAGCCTGTTCAGGGCTTCTGAACTTTATTATACCCGGGGTTGCAGCATCCCTTCCCTCATCCCTGTTGAGCATTCCCAGATACTTAACAGGTGGAACATTATGAGGGTCTGCTGCACCCTCAATATTCTTCATGGGAATGATTGAACGGCCGTTCTGTGTCCAGACAACAAAGTCCCATCCATCCTTTGGAATGCCATACTCATCAACAATATCCTCAATCTTCACCCTTCCCTCTATGTAGGCGTCAATATTCTCCGGGTCATTCAGGGTCTCTATGAATATCTCCCTGTATCTCTTCACATCCTCTGGTGAAAGAATCTGCTTTGAGAAGTCATAGGTTCCATCCTCATTCATATAAACATTCTCCACCCATGCTGTGGGTGCGACTGTTCCATTATAGATAATGGGTTCTGTCTCCTTCTTAAGCCCGAAGGTCTTTGCAAAACAACCGTTCTCTGTGATTGTGAACTTTCCACCTGGCCAGAAACACACCATATCATCCTGAAGAGGTTGTGTGAGCTCACCCTGTTTTGAGAAGGTGGTTGTTGTCTTTCCTGTTCCTGAAAGTCCCATAACACCCATTGTCACAAGTTTTCCACCCACTTTTACAATCTTTGCACCTGCGTGAAGAACAAGTCCACCCCTTTGATAAACCCACTCATTCAACATCCTGAGCATTCCCTTCTTGCTCTCCCCAAAGTAATCAGACCCCATCACATGGGTTGTGAAATTCTCCAGGTCAACAATAACAGCCATCCTGCCAGGCATATCATCATGGTAAAGACCAGGTGTCATTATCACCCTCATCTTAGGAACAAAAGGCCTCTTCAGTTCTTCCTCTGTTTCAACCATCTCTCTGGGGAAGGATAACACCTGCTGCATCCCTGCAACATTTGCTCCTTCCATTGAATAAATCCACTGTACAGGAACTGCTGTTTCCCTCTCAAGCCCAATGTAACCATCAATAACAATCGCCTGCCCCTGCTCCTCTATGTACTTCTTCTGCCTGTCAATGAGTTCCTCTGCTCTTTTAGCATCTATCACCTTACTTGACCATTTGTCCTGTTCCGATTCAGGTGCAATGATGTAGGTGTACTTGGCCATCCTCGCCTTTCTGACGGTGATCTTATCAAGGTTTCCATACTTGCTTGTGAGAATGGCAGGGGTATACTTCAAGGCCATCTCCCTCAACTCTTCCTGGGTGGGATTCTCAATATACTTCACATTGAACGGCTTGAGGTTCTCCTCCGGTCTACTTCTCTTATACTCTCCCATATCACACTCCTTTCTTTTTTAATATTGTAAAACACAAATACAGAATATGTCAAGAGAATTTTTTCACAAAATTTCATCTTTATTACCCAGCAAATGGTATCCTCTCAATCAATCCCAGTCAAGCAGGCGGCGCTGTCCCTCTATCTTTTTTATGTCCGTGATGTCCTGTGTCACTTCAAGGGTTCCGAGGTATCTCCCCTCTCTATCCCTCACTGCAAAGTATCTTATGAAGATTAATCTTCCATTCAACTCAATCCAGAACTTTGCAACATCCCTCTCCCCATTTTTGAACTTCTCAACAATTTTTTCAACAATGTGGACACTCCTTGGAGGATGGCATTTTTGAACCTCTCGTCCTATAACCGATTCTGTTCTCACAAATATCCTTTCTGGATTATCACTGAAAAAGGCAACCCTGTCTTCCCTATCAACAAAGGTAATGTCCACTGGTAATGTCCTGAATATGGCATCAAGTTCCTCAACTGTGAATGAGCCTGTTTTCAGTTTAATCCTGCCACCTGAGACCCCTGTTTTCTCGGAAGAAACAACCTCCCATTCAGGTTCTGATGGTGTAAAACAACAATAGCCAATATCATCAAACTCCTTCCTTATCTTAATCCATTCATCCTTCCCGATAACCTTGAGTGCTGTTGCAAACAAAATCTTATTCTCTTTGTAAAAGTGGCTCATGAGCATCTCTGCAAGCCCAAATGAAACACTTTCAAGTTGCTCCTGAAATTTTGAGAACTCAAGACTATCCCGCTTTTCAAGGAGATGGTAATACAACTTTTTCAAACCCCTTATCTGGTCGTGCTCCTTCCACATGATTGCTGGTGGTTGTGTGATACCATGCTTCTCCAGATACGGAAACAGAACATTTTCCTCCCTCAAGTAATGAACCTCTGACTTCCTGAAATCATCTGCAATCTTTTCAAGTTCAGGAATATCACTCTCAATACACTCATAGCACTTCCCTTCCTTCACCTTCATCACCAGTTCCCTCAAATCATTTATTCTATCAATAATCAATTTGTGTTCCTTCTTCAGAATGCCGATTGGATGCCAATCAGGGAGCGCATACTCTTCCCTCTCTATACCCTCTCTGAAAACCTCTATGTGCAAATCACATAGTTTATGAATCTCCTTTGCAGGTAGCCCTTCCCTTATCAACTCTTCCTCAACCTGAGCAATCTCAAGAGGGGATACAGCCTGTATAACCTCTTTAAATTTTTTCTTTGTCTCCTCTGGGTCTATACCCTTGTGAAGTTTCCTTATAATCTCCTTGAGCAATTCCTTTTTGTCCTTTCCACTGATTAACTCACTCATTATTCCTCCTTTGTTTCAGGTTTACTAAGCCTGCCAGCAAAGAGTATAGCACCCGTGCTTTTGTGTATTATAAAGAAAAGGAATGGATGGTCTGCCCTGAACCGGTATATTTTTTCAGGCCTTACAGCGGTTAATTCCATGGTAACACCAGTTGCTGCAGCAGCCTCTGTTCCTTCCTCATAAACATTGATATAGGCCCTGTGGACAACAAGTGAAATAAAAAGGTCCCTCTTCCCTGTTATGCCTGAAAAATCCGCCGCAGTAGAAAAGGCAGTTTTCATACCCATTGCTTTTAGATACCTGTTCAATCTGTACCTTACATCCAAGGTGAACCTTGGGATTGAAACATTAACACTCACCCATTTCAGTGAATTATTCACACTATCAATGAGTTCTGCACTCAGTTTCTCTTCCAGTTCCTTAACACCTTTCGCACTGTCCGGAAGGAGTACAAGCATAAAAAACTCTCCTCCACCATAATACATCCTCAGTGCCTTAAAACCATCAAATTCACCATAGTGATACTTTGATGTATTGTTCATCATAAACGCCTCAACCATACCATCCCCTGTATTGAATTTTTCCTTTTCTGTTCTGGTTGTATCAAAGGGCTTATCCCATTTTCCAAGGAAATAAATGGCATTAACGAGAACAAGTTTTGTTGCATCTGTTATGGTATTGGGAGGGAACAACTCTTTTATTTTTTCATGGGTCTTCTCCTCCACCCACCTGTTAATCCTTTGCCTCTCCTTCTCTGGTGCTGTGATAAAATCAGACAGGTAAAACTCACCTCCGTAGTACTTCCTCATCTTCTCCCTGAATGAGGGCAGCACTGGAAAACTCTTCTGGAGCCAGAGGCTGTTG
>QNDZ01000090.1 GCA_003646055.1 bacterium | reverse complement strand
CCTGACCTTTATGCAGATGGGAATTATATGGTGATTGCCTGCATGAGGAACTATAACTACCCTGCATCAGACTGGGATATCTGGATGAGAAGGTCTTCCAATGGTGGAACATCATGGGATGGGTTTTCATTCAGACCAGCCCATTCAGGTTACGACGAGAAGTATCCATCAATCTTCTGCATTGCTGATACAATGTACCTTGTTTATACATTTGATAACAGGAGAATCTGTTATGCAGATTCCTTTCTGGCAGTTGACACATGGGCTGCTGATACCTGTTCTGAGAAGGATAAGGTTTACCCTGCATTCAGAAATTCAGATATTATCGTGAATTCCACACAGAAAATGGTCTCATGGGTGGACACACGGAATGAAGGAAACATCACAAACATAGGTAAGGATATCTACTTCGCCACAGATTATCCCATCACCAAAAGTTGTGATATAAAATGCTACAAACCACAGGACTGGACAGATTTTCTCATCCCATCCAATGTCAAAGGGACAACAACACCCTCAAACACACTACCAGGTTCACCTCCAACAGGTGGAGATTCAACGTACATTGATTTTGCCCTCATTGATGCCTCTCCTGTTGATGCTGAGGATACGATTTACTCCTGTTTATATGTTGATGACGCAGAAAAACAATTTTTCTATTCACCACCACTGCCCGCAGGATGGTATGCATATGCCCTTGATTACAGCATCCTTATTATGGGTGGACGGCATACCCTGAAGGTTGTCCATGATTATACTGATAGGAATACAGAACTTGACGAGGCAAACAACTCATATGGGAAGCAATGGGTTTTCTCTCCCCTTCTTCTCTCTGATGACTCTCCAGGTATTTACAAGGCACCACCGTATCCCCAGACAGAGTTCAGTCCACCTGACACATTCAACTGTGATGGATTCTCTGTGATACCAACATTCTACTGGGGTTGTGTGGGAATAAGGCCACCAGAGGCTTCAGATTATGACATGAGGATTTATACAGATTATTCAAATTCCACCTCAGGATTCTCAAACTACATCACCACATCCAGTGCTGACCAGGGTGGTGTTGATTTTATCATGATTAATGGAAACTACCTGAGTGATTCAACCTTTTACCCTGGTGTTTACAGACTTTCTGGTGTTGGGGATTACCTGATTGAATGGGATAGAACCGACGGAACTCTGGGTTCATCAGGATGGAATTCTTATGACACACTATATTCAGGACATGTGCTTAATGTTTATGATGTTTATCTCTCTTCTGGACAGGTTTACTATGTTGCACTTGAACAGACAGGGAGCAATGAGACCCTTGGATTTGCAGTTTATTCCTCATGGGATGGAAAGTATATTAAGGCAAGGGGAGACTGGGAATGCTTCAGGGATACAATCACTGGTGGGATAACAAAGGATACTTTATTCACCACTTCAACATCAGGATGGCATGGAATAGTGGTATGGAACAGTTCTAACTCCTCAAAGGGCGATGGAATATACAGAATCTACATTTCATCCAGTCCTCTATCCATAGCACTGAGCGATTTCTCAATAATACTTAAAAATGGCTATCCCTATATAGCATGGGGGTCTGACCTCAAGGTGGACGCATGGATAATCACGAAGAAATCAGGAAGGGATGAGGAACGCTATGAACTTCCACCTGATGTAAGGCATTTCTATGACCGGATGGTTCAGCCAGGAAACTATACTTATTCACTTTACTATAAGAAAAATGGGATGGAGACACTTCTAAAATCAACAAACATCCATGTACCAGCCCCTGAATTCTCTGTAAATCTCATGAACACAATTGTCACAGACCAACTGCTCTTGAGGATTGGTGGTCATGGAAAGGCAGACGTGAAAATCTTCGGGATAGATGGCAGGATTTTCTACAGGGGCAGAATTACTGAATCATCACCTGAATTCAAAAAAATAAGGTTGAATCTACCCTCTGGTGTATATCTTATCAAGGTATGTTCAGATAAAGGGATTCTGGTAAATAAGAAAATTTTACTTGTGGAGTGATGAGTTCTTCTCATATTAACTTAACAATCACTACAAAATGCAAAAAGGGAGGGTAGAATGAAAACGGACATAGAGATTGCACATTCTGTGGAAATAAAATCCATTAAAACCATAGCAAAAAACATTGGGCTCTCTGAAGATGACCTTGAGAGGTATGGTGAATACAAGGGCAAGATAAAACTTGAGGCAATTGAGAAATTCAAAAAACAAAGAGGAGAACTGGTCCTTGTTTCGGCAATAACCCCAACACCTGCTGGTGAGGGTAAAACAACAACTTCAATAGGTTTATCCATGGCACTGAACAGGATGGGTAAAAAATCCATTGTTACATTAAGGGAACCCTCACTGGGCCCATTATTCGGTATGAAGGGAGGAGCAACAGGCGGAGGATACGCTCAGGTTTTACCAATGGAGGACATCAACCTCCATTTTACAGGGGATATGCATGCAGTAACCACCGCACACAACCTTATTTCAGCAGTGGTTGATAACCACATCTTCAGGAGAAAAGAGCCCCTGATAGACCCGAGGAGAATCATGTGGAACAGGGTTATGGATATGAATGACAGGGCATTGAGGAATATGGTGATAGGTCTTGGTGGCAGAAAGAATGGTGTTCCCAGAGAAACATCATTTCAGATTACTGCTTCATCCGAGATTATGGCAATCCTCTGTCTTGCTGAATCTTATCCAGAACTTAAAGATATGATTTCCAACATTCTAATAGGGCTTACATACAGTGGTGAGCCTGTTTATGTGAAGGATTTGAAGATTGAAGGTGCTGTAACTGCACTCCTCAAGGATGCAATAAAACCCAACCTTGTCCAGACAACAGAGAATACACCTGCCTTTGTTCATGGAGGACCATTTGCAAACATCGCACAGGGAACCTGTTCAGTACTCTCCATGAAACTGGCACTGGCACTATCAGATTTTGTGGTCACAGAGGCTGGTTTTGGTTTTGACCTTGGTGCTGAAAAATTCTTTGACATTGTTGCAAGAAAATCTGGATTAAAACCAAGGGTGGTTGTACTTGTTGCCACAGTAAGGGCTCTGAAGATGCATGGGGGGAAAGATATAAAGGAGATAACAGAACCAGACCCTGATGCAGTTGAGAAAGGGCTTCCCAACCTTGAGAAACATATTGAGAATATAAAGAAATTTGGACTACCACCCGTTGTTGCAATAAACAGATTTCCTTCTGATACAAGGGAAGAACTCAATGTAATCAAGGCCTTTTGCTCATCAAAGGGTGTGGATGTTTCTATCAGTGAGGTTCATTCAAAAGGCGGTGAGGGTGCAATTGAACTTGCTGAAATGGTATCTGAGGAGGTGAAGAAACAAAGGGAATATACCCCACTCTATTCCCTTGAACTTCCAGTCAAGGAGAAGATTGAGGTCGTTTCAAGGGAAATCTATGGTTCAAAGGCAGTTGACTTCACCAGAGATGGAAAAACAGACCTGAAACTCATAAAAAAACTTGGCCTTGAAAACCTGCCTGTCTGCATAGCAAAGACACAGAAATCCCTTTCAGACAATCCAAAACTCCTTGGAAGACCAAAGGACTTCCTTGTAACAGTGAGAAGGATAACCATATCCTCTGGTGCTGGATTCCTTGTCCCTATCACAGGGGACATCCTCCTCATGCCAGGACTTCCACATAAACCAGTAGCAGAAACTGTTGACATTGATAATCAAGGGAATATAAAGGGTCTTTTCTAACATTGATAAAAGTTTCACATAAAATGTAAATCTGAACCAAAATATACTTTTTTCCGGAAAAACTCCACATGAATTTACTGGAAAATCGGGGTAAAAAGTGGTAATGCTGTTAAAAATATCACATGGGGTATTGACAAAACCCATTATGTTTGTAAATTTGTGAAAAATTTATCAAAGGAGGTTATATGAGGGTGGTGAAACTGAAGAAGAAAAACCTTGTGCCTTTTCTGAGGAAACTTGAGGAGTTTGGAGAGGTCTGGGGACCTGTTAAAAAGGGTGACAAGTATGTGTATGCCCACACTGACCCTGAAAACTTTGACCTGAAGGCATTAAGAACCATCATACCCCCAAAAAAGTTTTTTGTTCCTCCAAAGTTCAGGATGTTCACATTTAAGGAGGATGAGTGGAACGAGGAGATAGACACAAAGAAAAGGATACTCTTTGGTCTGCATCCCTGTGATATTCACGGAATACTGATTCTTGACAAACTCTTCCTCTCCAATTATCCAGACCCATACTATAAAACAAGGCGGGAAAACACAGCAATCATCGGGCTATCATGCGAACCAGACGATAAGTGCTTCTGCAAATCAACAAACACACATTCAGTTGAGGAAGGCTTTGACCTTGCCCTATCCGACATAGGGAATGAATACCTTGTCTGGATAGGTTCTTCACTTGGTGACGACCTTCAGAAGATGGGTGAAGACCTGATTGATGAGGATGTTACAGAGGCAGATATAAAGAAATACATTGAGTGGAGAAAGAAGAGGGATGGAATGTTCAAAACAGATATAGACCTCACTGCGATGCCTGACATCTTTGAGATAAGTTACAACTCTCCAATATGGGAGAAACTGGGTGAATACTGCCTCTCCTGTGGTCAATGTTCAATGGTCTGCCCCACCTGCAATTGCTATGATGTTGAGGATAACTACAGGGTTGGAAGTGAGATAGAGAGGAATAGACACTGGGATAGTTGTATGTTCAGGGAGTATTCACTGGTGGCAGGAGGACACAACTTCAGGGAGGCCAGGTCTGAGAGGCTAAAACTTTTCTATACACATAAACTTGCAGGTTATATGAGTATATTTGGTAAGCCAGCCTGCGTTGGATGTGGAAGATGTGCAGACACATGCCCTGTGGACATAAATGTACCAAATGTTGCAAGGGCACTCAAAGGCGAAAAGGTGGATGCAATATGGGCAAAGGAGGTGAAGGATGCAGGCTAATCAGGTGAAGCCCACATACAACATATTCACAATGGATAAGGCAAGGATTGTGAGGTTTTATGACCTGACAAAGGATGTGAGATTCTTCCAGGTGAGACCCTATACATTTGATATGGCTTGCATGATGGACTATAGACCAGGCCAGTTCATGATGGTCTCCATACCAGGTGTTGGGGAGGCCCCATTTTCTATCTCATCAACACCATCAAGGCCAGGTCTCTTTGAATTTGGTATCAGGAAGATGGGTGTTCTGACAGAGAAACTCTTTGAATTGAAAGAAAACTCCTTCATCTGGATAAGGGGCCCATACGGGAATGGTTTCCCCATAGAAAAAATGAAGGGACACAATCTGATTATTGTGATGGGTGGACTTGGTGCAGTACCGCTCCGTTCCCTACTCCTGTATGCACTTGATAACAGAGAGGACTTTGGTGATATATACCTACTCTATGGAGCAAGAACACCTGATGATATGCTTTTCAGGGATGAGTATCTTTCCATGAAGCACAGGGATGATGTAAAGGTTCTGCTCACAGTTGACTCAGACCCAACAGGTGTGTGGAGTGAAGATATAGGGGTTGTTACAAATCTCTTTTCACGCATAAAGGGAATAGACCCTGAAATGACATATGTTGCAGTGTGCGGTCCACCAGTCATGTACAAGTATGTTATAAAAGAACTAATAAAGATGGAGATACCCAAACACCAGATACTCATGTCCCTTGAAAGAAGAATGAAGTGTGGTGTCGGAAAGTGTGGACACTGCGCAATAGGATACATCTACACATGTATTGATGGACCCGTATTCACCTACTGGGATGTTATACACATGAAGGAACTTATATAGGAGGTAGCATGGGGAAGAAACCAAAGGTTGGATTTTACGGACTAACAGGGTGTGCAGGAGACCTTCTGAACATAATCAATTGTGAGGATGAACTGGTTGAACTCTTTGATATCTTTGAGATAAAATCATTTGTCATGGCCTCAAGTGTAAAGGACGAATCTGTCCATCTTGATATAGCGTTCGTTGAAGGCTCTGTATCCACTGAAAAAGACCTTGAAGACCTTAAAGAGATAAGGAAGAAATCAAATATGCTTGTTGCCATTGGTCACTGTGCAGCATTCGGGGGTGTTCAGGCCATGCACCTTGGCGATGGGAAGTGGAAGGAGAGATATAAAAAGGTATATGGTGGAGAAAAGGCAGTAACCCTTACAAAGCCAATGGAACCAAAGCCTCTATCCGCCTATGTGAAAGTGGACTATGTCATCCCGGGCTGCCCCATCTCAAAGGAGCAGTTCCTCCACGCAGCAGGAAGGCTCCTGCTCGGGACAGTGCCAAACCTCTACACCTTTGCTGTATGTGCTGAATGCAAATGGAAGGAAAATGAATGTCTTCTTATGAAAGGATTGCCTTGTCTTGGTCCCCTGACAAGAGGGGGATGTGGTGCAATCTGCCCGAGTTTTGGTGTCCCATGTATTGGATGCTGGGGGCCTGTTGACGAAGAAAACATAAGCAGTGAATTCAAACTACTTCTTGAAAAGGGTTACGACAAAGAGGAGATCATAAGGAGATTCAGAATATTTGGTGGGAGTGAAAGGGCTAAAAAACTGAAGAAACTCCTGGGGGTGAAGAAATGAAGAAGGTGAATATTGAACCAATAGCAAGGGTAGAAGGGCATGGAGGCATAAGGGTTGAGGTTGAGAAGAACAAGATTAAGAAGATCACGGTTGATATATATGAGGGTCCAAGGCTGATTGAACAGATGGTGGTGGGGAAAACCCCTGAAGAGGATGTATCCATCACCTCAAGGATATGTGCAATCTGTT